>JBLHRE010000046.1:0-11500 GCA_047625765.1 Flavobacteriales bacterium | reverse complement strand
TCTAAAGCCAAACGATAGGAGTCCAAACCAAAACCAGAAATTGTTCCAATACATTTTGAAGCAATATAAGAATGTGATCTGAAGGATTCTCTTGCGTGAATATTAGAAATATGCACCTCAATTACATGGGTTGTTATTGCCGATATAGCATCGGCAATTGCTAAGGATGTATGTGAATATGCACCTGCATTTAGAACAATCGAATCAGCAGAAAATCCTACAGAATGGATCTTATCAATAAGCTCGCCTTCTATGTTAGATTGATAATAGTCTATGTCTAAATTTGGAAATTTACTTCTAAGCTCTTCCAAATAACTTTTGAATGACTGTGCTCCGTAAATAGATTTTTCGCGTACGCCCAATAGGTTTAAATTTGGGCCGTTGATTATACATACCTTCATCCGATAAAGATAGAAAATGAACTGGAAAGATGCGCTTATCGATTACCAAAACTACTTGAAGCTAGAGCGCGGTCTTTCTAAGAATTCTGTCATGGCATATATTCGCGATTTAGAGAAATTTACCGGCTATTTAGAGATTCAAAATATTGATATTTCGCCTATATCATTAGGCCTAGACGACTTAAAAAGCTACATTCATTTTGTAGCAGAATCTATCAATGCTAGAAGTCAAAGCAGGTATATTTCAGCCTTTAGAAGTTTCTTTCATTACTTACAGTTAGAAAAATACCGGGATGATAATCCAGCAAAAAAACTAGAAATACCCAAACTTAAACAACACCTACCAGACACTTTGAATGTTGAAGAAATTGACAAAATAATTTCTGTTGTGGATCTTTCTAAACCAGAAGGTGAAAGGAACCGTGCTATTATAGAAACTTTATATGGTTGCGGACTACGCGCTAGTGAGTTGATTGGCTTAAAACTTTCGAATATTTACTTTAACGAAGGTTTAGTGAAAGTACTGGGCAAAGGCAATAAGCAACGCTGGGTTCCTTTGGCAGACATTACAGCAAAATTTCTGAAGATCTACATCCGGGAAGTAAGAAATCACCAAGAAATAAACTCCAAGGCCAAAGACATTGTGTTTATAAATCGCAGAGGAAATGGGCTTTCGCGCGTTATGATATTTAACATTGTTAAAAGCTTGGTGGAATTGGCTGGATTGAGAAAAACGATTAGTCCGCACACCTTTAGACATTCTTTTGCCTCGCACATGGTGCAGGGCGGTGCAGATTTAAGAACCGTGCAACAAATTCTAGGACACGAAAGCATCACCACCACAGAGATTTACACCCATGTTGATGAAGCCTATTTGACTTCTATTATCCAATTCCATCCAAGAGCATAATGGCAAGTCCTAAAAAGAATATCCCTTTACTTTTTATTATTAGAGCCAGTATGTGGTTTATGGTTTTAATGCCTGTTATCATTCCCTTTTTCCAGTCAAAAGGCTTAGATATTCAGCAAATATTAATGCTAACCAGTATACATTCGTTGGTGATTGCGTTAATGGAAATTCCATCTGGAATGCTGGCCGATAGATGGGGACGCAGAAACGTTTTATTGCTTGGAACATCCTTTTTCTTTTTAGGCTATTTGGGATTTTGTTTTTCTATGAGTTTCTGGGGCTTTGCTCTGGCTCAATTGCTTTTAGGTATAGCAAACAGCTTTATCTCTGGCACTGACTCTGCCCTACTTTACGATTCATTAATCAGTATAAATAAACCAGAAAAGTATACACAGTATGAAGGGCAAAGTTATTCTGTCGGGAATATTGCAGAATCTTTAGCCGCCATTATTGGAGGGCTCTTGGCAGCAATAAGTTTAGATCTTCCCTTATACATACAAACCGCCATGGCTTTGGTTGGTGTGCCAGCTGCATTTCTTTTATTCGAAACCCAGCATCACAAAGAATCTAAGGAACCCTTAAGTAGGATAGAAACCTATAAAACTACCTTCAAGTTTACTTTTGATACGAGTAAGCCTTTGTTTTGGATTATTTGTATTTCTGCAGCTGGTGGTATTGCAACCTTAAGTATGGCCTGGCTAGCTCAATCGTACTTCGAAAGTATTGACATACCTATATCTTGGTTTGGAGTATTGTGGGCTGCTTTAAATCTGAGCTCCGCTTTCTTTGCATTTCGCTCGCATAAATTATTCGACAAATTTGAAATAAAAAGCCTGCTGATCCTTCTCCTAGCAATACTGAGTCTAGGTTTAATGGTAATTGGGTTTGTTGGTGGTTATATTGGTTTGGCAATTATTTTCGTGCATTATATGGCAAGAGGTGTTGCCACACCAGTGTTAAGACAAATGATACAGACTGAGTCGCTATCAGCATATAGAGCTACCATAATGTCTATTCGTAGCTTTGCTATTCGTATTTCCTATGCTATTGCAGCTCCTATTATTGGATACGGAATAAAACATTTAGGCTTACAGCAAACCTTTGTTTATTTAGGCCTAGTCCTATTTATTTTATTAGTTGTATTTATCAGAAAACTCTTCATTACAAGAGCAATACTTTAGTTTGACCAAAGCGAGGCATTTCGTACTTTTGAGCCTTTGAGAAAATAACCTATGGCGAAACGCAGCAGTTCTACAGCTACCAAAACAAAAAAAAATTCTCTACCTAAGGTGGGGAACCCCTTTAAAAATCCAACAGCGCACACCATTTTTGGTGGCTTTTTGATTTTAACGGCTATTTTCTTTTTCCTTTCGTTTACCTCCTATTTTAAAAACTGGCAGATAGATCAAAGTACCTTAGATCAGCCTTTCTTTCAATTATTAAGTGACGAGAATTATAAAGTCAAAAATATTCTAGGAAAATTAGGTGCAGCATTAGGGCATCAGTTTGTATTTAGATGGTTTGGCCTTGCTTCTTTTCTATTTGTCTGGTTGTTTTTGATTAGTGGATCTCGCATCGTTTTTAATTTTAAAAAAATTAGTGTTGTTCGCTCATTGAAGTACAGCATTTTCTACCTGCTTTGGGTTCCTACATTCATGGCATTTGTTGCTACAAATAAAATCTATGGCGGTAGTATTGGGTATCTTTATTTTGATTGGTTGGCTGGCACTATTGGCAAAATAGGAGCTGGACTGTTCCTTGGCTTTAGTTTATTGGCTTTCCTTACCGCTGTATACAAAATAACTCCAGAAAAAATAAGGCATTATGTTGGCCGCTTATTCTTGAAACTAGCGAGTCTTAAGAAGAAAACCATGGAGTTGAAAACTGAAATGCAAGAATCATTTGGTGCTGACAAGCAACAAGACCTTGCTCCTCCAATAACTACTACAACACATGTTGCTCCAGTTACCTCCGAAATTAAAGAACCTGTTGAAACTCCTGTTAACCTTGATTTAGACATTAATACAACTGATAAAGTAGAAACTAAAACACAGCCTTTACAAACGACACCAAAACTTTCGGAAGTAAAAGAAGAAAGTGAAGATGAGGTTGCCTTGGAAGTAACCGAAGTAAAAGAAGATGTTTTATTAATTGATAAGGAAATCAACGCCAAACTAAAAGAATTTGGAGCCTACGATCCTACTTTGGATTTATCGCGCTACAAATTCCCCGGACTAGACCTATTACATGATCACGGTTCTGGAAATATTGAAATTAATGAGGATGAATTACAAGCCAATAAAGAGCGTATTGTAAACACCCTTAAAGATTATAAAATTGAAATTTCTAAGATCAATGCTACTATTGGGCCAACGGTAACCTTGTATGAGATTATTCCCGCTGCTGGAGTTCGTATTTCAAAAATTAAAAACCTAGAAGACGATATTGCTTTGAGTCTTTCGGCTTTAGGAATTCGAATTATTGCGCCTATTCCGGGCAGAGGAACTATTGGTATAGAAGTACCAAGAACCAATGCCAATATAGTTTCTATGAGGCAGGTTATTGCTTCAGAGAAATTCCAAAAGGCAGATATGGAATTGCCTTTGGTTTTGGGTAAAACGATTTCTAACGAAACATTTGTTTGTGATTTAGCTAAAATGCCTCACCTATTAATGGCTGGTGCTACGGGACAAGGGAAGTCTGTTGGTTTAAACTGTATTCTTACTTCGCTGCTGTATAAGAAGCATCCATCAGAAGTTAAATTCGTTTTGGTAGATCCAAAGAAAGTGGAATTGACACTATTCAACAAAATAGAGCGTCACTTTTTAGCGAAATTACCAGGAGAAGAAGATGCGATTATAACAGATACAAAGAAAGTGGTAAACACTTTAAATTCTCTTTGTATAGAAATGGATCAGCGTTACGATCTATTAAAAGATGCGCTTTGTAGAAATATTAAAGAATATAACGTCAAGTTTGTAAAGCGTAAACTGAATCCAGAAAATGGTCACCGCTATTTGCCTTATATCGTTTTGGTAATTGATGAATTTGCCGATTTGATTATGACTGCGGGTAAGGAGGTAGAAACGCCTATTGCTCGTTTGGCTCAATTGGCCCGTGCCATTGGTATACACTTAATTGTAGCAACACAAAGACCTTCGGTAAATGTTATAACAGGTATAATTAAAGCCAATTTCCCTGCACGAATTGCATTTAGAGTAACTTCTAAAATTGATTCGAGAACAATTTTAGATGCTGGCGGAGCCGATCAATTGATTGGCCGGGGTGATATGTTAATATCATTGGGAAGTGATTTGATTCGTGTACAATGTGCTTTTGTAGATACACCAGAGGTAGAAGCGATAACAGATTATATTGGAACCCAACAAGGATACTCAGAAGCACTGCAATTGCCAGAATATAGTGGCGAAGAAAGTGCTGGTGTAAGCGATATCGATGCAAGCGACAGGGACACCATGTTCCGTGAAGCTGCAAGTATTATTGTAATGCATCAACAAGGATCGGCTTCCCTACTACAACGTAAGTTGAAAGTTGGATACAACCGAGCTGGAAGAATGATTGACCAACTGGAGGCTGCCGGAATTATTGGGCAGTTCGAAGGAAGTAAAGCGAGACAAGTATTGGTACCAGACGAAATGGCTTTGGAACAGTTATTGAATAACGACTAAAAAATAATATTACCCCTTATGAAAACCTTTATTACATGTGCATTTTTGGCTCTAGGAAGCCTTTTCGTTCAAGCGCAAAATGATACTACTGCACAGAAATTATTGGACGAAGTAAGTGCAAAAACACAGTCGTACAAAAATATTTCTATCTCATTTTCTTACGAATTAAACAATCCTTCTGCTGATGTAAAACGTAGTACCGAAGGTGCTTTGATAATGGAAGGAGAAAAATACGTCTTGGAGTTTTTAGGAATCAAACGTGTTTGTGATGGCACTACCATTTGGGATTTATTTATTGATGACGAAGAAGGAACTATTTCGAATGTGACAGATCAAGATGATGAGTCTATTTCGCCAAAAGATTTATTTTCTATTTATAAGAAAGGTTTCAAATATAAAATGGGAGAACCAACTACCATTGATGGTGTTTCTTTTGAAACAGTAGAGTTGTTTCCAGAAAATTTAGATGCTATAGAATATTCTAAAATCATTTTGAGTATTGATGCAAAAAAGAAACAAATTGTAGCACTTAAAGAGATGGGAAACAATGGTACCATTACCAACTATATTATTAAAAGCATGAAATCAAATCAAATTTTAACTCCTTCAAGTTTTAGTTTTGATACAACGCTTTACACCGATTTCTATATGCAAGACATGCGTTAGTGAATAGTGAAATTTTATAAAATCTATAAGTAACCGTTTTGACGAACTTTCATTATAAATTGTTTAAACCATATGGTTACCTATCTCAGTTTGTAAACAATACTACAAAACGAAAGAATAAAAAGCTCCTGGGGGAGCTTTTTCCTTTTCCAGATGGAACTATGGCTATTGGCAGATTGGACGAGCCTTCTGAAGGACTGTTACTCTTAACTACCGATGGTAAGCTTAGCGAGTACATTAGAAGCGCTAAAGTAGAAAAAGAGTACTATGTGCAGGTCGATGGTGCAATAGACGCTGAGGCTCTTGAAAAGTTAAAATATGGCGTATTAATTTCCACAGAAGATGGGCCCTATACTACACTACCTGCAGCAGTAGCTTTATTAGGTTCCCCTCCTATTTTACCAGAACGTGCGAAAAAAATAAGAGATGTCCGACACGGCCCAACTACATGGATTAGTATTGTTATTTCTGAAGGCAAATTCAGACAAGTCCGTAAAATGACTGCTGCAGTGGGTTACCCAACCCTCCGACTTGTTCGCTTTAGAATTGGCACCTATACCATTGAAAGTATGGAAGCGGGAGAGGTCATTAAAATTCACAGCCCAAAATATTAGCTTCAAATAATAATCCCATGAACTACTTTTTTCTCCTTACGGGCATTATCATAATAGTGTTGGTTGTTAAATATCGAGTCCAGCAAAAATCCGACCGATGGAAAACTCCAAATGAGCCATTTCCCTTAGATTGGAAAGTCCTTTTAAGAGAAGAAGTTTCTTTCTACAATGCTTTAGAACCAGAAAGCAAAAGCCATTTCGAATTCAAGATGCAAGAATTTTTATTGAACTGTAGAATTACTGGGATAAAGACAGATGTTAGTATAAAGGACCAAATCTTGATAGCCGCAAGTGCCATTATCCCCATATTTAGCTTTAAAGATTGGCGCTATATCAATCTAAACGAGGTTTTACTCTATCCAAGAATGTTCAACGATTCTTTCGATTTAGATGGAAAAGGACGCAACATTATGGGTATGGTAGGAAGCGGATATATGAATGGCCTAATGATACTATCCAAAGAAGCTTTGTACTTGGGTTTCAAAAACGAAACAGACAAGAAGAATACTGCTGTACATGAATTCGTGCATCTTATAGACAAAATAGATGGAGTTGTGGATGGCGTTCCTGAGATTCTATTACAAAAGCAATATGTGATCCCATGGTTAGATTTAATGAAAATAAAGATGGAAGAAATTTACACCCAATCTTCAGACATCAACCCTTACGGAGGAACAAATCAAGCAGAATTCTTTGCTGTAATTAGCGAATATTTTTTCGAACGCCCTAAATTACTCCAACGCAACCATCCAGAATTATACCGTATGCTGGAACAAATGTTCCAACAAAATATGTCTTCAAAAAAACTAAATCGGTCAAGCACTAGCATTGGAAGAAACAGTACTTGCCCTTGTGCCAGTGGCGATAAGTTTAAACGTTGCTGCGGCAAACCACATTACACTTAACTGTATTAACCAAGAAAGCCGCTTCAAATAAATGAAGCGGCTTATTCTTGGGCTTACAAAGAGAATTATTGTCTAATGTCAACTCCTTGTTATAAATATTGTTAGGCTTTATGGCCTTCTCTTTTTCTAACTCCTTCGTCTAAGAATATCTTACGTAAACGCAAACTATTTGGCGTTACTTCAACATACTCATCTCTCTGGATATATTCTAATGCTTCTTCTAAACTAAATTTGATAGGTGGAGCTAACTTCACTTTATCATCTGCACCAGAAGAACGCATGTTCGATAATTTCTTTGTTTTAGTAATGTTTACTACTAAATCACCTGCACGGCTATTTTCTCCAATAACCTGTCCCATATAAACTGGTTCTTGAATACCTACAAAAAACTTACCACGATCCTGTAATTTGTCTAATGCATAAGGAATAGAGTTTCCTGCATCCATAGAAATCATAGACCCGTTCTGACGACCTCCAATTCCACCTTTGTAAGGTTCGTAAGCCAAGAAACGGTGGTTCATAATTGCTTCACCAGCAGTAGCTGTTAACAGGTAGTTACGTAAACCAATAATTCCACGAGATGGAATTTTGAATTCACAAATCATACGACCACCTTTAGGTTGCATGCTTAACATTTCACCTTTTCTTAAGGTAACCATTTCTACAGCCTTACCAGAAACATTATCAGGTAAATCAATAGTCAATTCCTCAACTGGTTCACATTTAACACCGTCAACCTCTTTGATAATAACCTGAGGTTGTCCAATTTGCATTTCGTAACCTTCGCGTCTCATTGTTTCGATAAGTACCGACAAGTGTAATACACCACGTCCAAATACGATGAACGAATCTGCAGTCTTACCAGGCAATACACGTAAAGCTAAATTCTTTTCTAATTCTTTATCCAAACGATCTTTGATATGACGTGAGGTCACAAACTTTCCTTCTTTACCAAAGAAAGGAGAATCGTTAATGGTAAATGTCATACTCATTGTAGGCTCATCAATCGCAATAGATTTCAAAGCTTCTGGTTTTTCTATATCAGCGATAGTATCACCAATCTCAAATCCGTCCAATCCAACTACAGCGCAAATCTCACCTGCATCAACAGAATCAACTCTTTTACGACCTAAACCTTCGAAGATGTACAATTCCTTAACCTTTGATTTGGTCATAGAACCATCTCTCTTGATTAAGTTTACCTGTTGCCCTTCCTTTAAATCACCTCTTTGTAAACGACCGATTGCAATACGACCCGTAAATGAAGAAAAGTCTAAAGAAGTAACCAACATTTGAGTATTACCTTCTGTAATAGTTGGTGCTGGAACCTCTTTGATTACCATATCCAACAAAGCAGTAATATCTTCCGTTCTATTTCTCCAATCTGTGCTCATCCACTCTTGCTTAGCAGAACCATAAACGGTTGGAAAATCCAACTGCTCTTCTGTAGCATCAAGGTTAAACATCAATTCGAAAATAGCTTCATGTACTTCATCAGGAGTACAGTTTTCTTTATCAACTTTATTTACAACAACACATGGCTTTAAGCCCATCTCTAAGGCTTTTTGCAATACGAAACGTGTTTGTGGCATTGGACCTTCAAAAGCATCCACCAACAGCAAAACACCATCCGCCATGTTTAATACACGCTCTACTTCACCACCAAAATCAGCGTGACCAGGAGTGTCAATAATGTTTACTTTAATATCATTATAAACGATGGAAACATTCTTTGACAAAATGGTAATCCCTCTTTCACGTTCAAGATCGTTATTGTCCAAGATTAAATCATCTTGTTCTTCGTTATCGCGAAAAAGATTCGCTTGATATAACATCTTGTCTACCAGGGTTGTTTTACCGTGGTCAACGTGAGCAATAATTGCAATATTTCTGATTGACTTCATAGCTAAAATTTGAAGCGGCAAAAGTACGGCTTATTTTACTTAACACATTTTTTTATTGAAAAGGATTTATTTTTTTTTACTAAATCGCTTAAAACACTAATAATTAACAGCTTCTATTCTAAAATATTTATGTGAAATCTCATAATTTTCGGAATTAGATATACGAATTGGCTGCATTAAAAAGGTTCAAGTATTCGAAAAAGCAAAGAAAGTAGCTTGCATTCTACATATTGATTTTAGTTCTTTGGGTATCAAAAACTCTTGTACTCTTATAACCAATTATTAGGTACCAAAATCCCTCATTGGCAAGCAAAGTGGTTGCTGCAGTTTATTTCCCGAATAATCCAGATAGGCCCAAAACAATAAGAATGCTTGGTTTTGGGCGCTTGTGAAGCCGATGGAAGGGTGGTTTTATTACAGCCTGAGAAACCCATAGAAAATGGGATTTCAATTGCCTAACAAAAAGTTCACAATAGAATTTCAAAATGTTTAATTTAGCGCCTTTAGAACCCAAATTAAAATGATGAAGAAATTTTATACTCTAGCAATTTTAGGTTTCCTTTTTACTGGCTTTGCCGCTAGTGCTCAGTTTGTGGGTCCAGGAAGACACAGTATTGCATTTGGTGCTTTTGGAAACGAAATGCTTGTTGATTTGATAGATCAAAAAGATATTGGAAGCGAGAAAAGAACGTACCTACCTGGTGCGTATCTAAACTTTGATTATAGTATTAGCAAAAAATTTAGTTTAGGGTTTGGACTTGCTGGTCAGCTTAACACTATTACTGGAGACCAGTTAGACTATACTTACACCTCCACATCTTTCCAAGCAGGGATTCGTCCCCTGTATCATTTTATCGCCAAAAAAGAGACTGACTTTTATGCTGGACTGCAAGCTGGATTTATTGTTCAGAGTGTGAACCTTGATAATAATACACAAGAGGATTTTGGAACAATTGATAAAGGTGTGTCAGAAGCCACAGCTAATCTTGTAGTTGGTGTAAATACATACTTAGGAAAGTTTTTAGGTATTAATCTAGAAGCTGCTGCTGGTACTACTGAAACCTATTCGCTAGCTATTGGCTTTTCTTTTAGATGGTAAACTAAGCATACGATTCATAAAAAAGTCCAGTATTGCTTTCGCTATACTGGACTTTTTTTTATTCTGGATATTCGATTCGTACGTGATAAATGCTCTTTAGCTTCTTTTTGAAGATCTTCTTAATCTCCTTAAAATTCCTCATGGTAATATCTACGTTCTCAAATTGTCCTTCCTTCATTTGACTCTCAAGAATTCCTTCTACCAACTTATCAATATTCTCTGCGTTTGGTTCTTTTAAACTTCTTGAAGCTGCTTCTACGGCATCACTCATCATTAATACAGCCGTTTCTTTAGAGAAAGGTTTTGGCCCCTTGTAGCTGAACTTATCTTTGTCTATTACCTCTTCAGGGAAATTTTTTAGGTACTGTCTGTAAAAGTACTGCACCATTGATGTTCCGTGGTGGGTTCGAATGAAATCGATAATTCGATCTGGCAGTTTGTTTTTCTTCGCCAATTTAATACCATCGCTAACATGCGAAATAATCATTTCCGCACTTTCTGCAAACGAAAGTTCATCGTGTGGATTAAACCCAGTAGTCTGATTTTCAATAAAATATAAAGGATTATTCATTTTACCAATATCATGGTATAATGCTGCTGTTCTCACCAACAGGGCATTCCCATCGAGCTTAGCAATAATTTCCTCTGCCAGATTTGCTACTTGCAATGAATGCTGAAATGTACCAGGGGCCTTTTGAGCCAACTCTTTTAATAAAGGATTATTGGTGTCGGATAACTCCAACAAGGAAATGTCAGATACCAATCCGAAAATTCGCTCAAAAGCGTAAATCAATGGATACGCAAATAAAGTTAAAACACCATTGGCAATAAATAATCCAAAAATTACGGGCTGCAACTGATCAATAGATCCTTCCTGCAATATGGCCATTGCAAAGTAGGAGATAATGTAAATCAAGGTGATTTTAGCCGCTGTAATAAATAAATCTGCTCGTTTGTACATACTTACCACAGTAAGTATAGACATGATTCCGGCAATCAATTGTAAAAACACAAATTCGAACCCATTGGGAGCTAAAAATCCAATAATGAGTACCGTAACCAAATGGGTGAACAGAGCCAAACGGGTATCGAAAAATGCCCTTAAAATTAATGGAAGTATACAGAATGGGATTAGATAAAGCATTTCAGCATCTATCTTAATCATTGCTGTTGCCATTAAGACCATCAAAATGATATTCATTAATATGAACGTTAATTTTGAAGTGTCTTCGTAAATCTCTTTACGGTACTGTTTAATAAACAAAAACAAGACCATTAAAGTTACTCCAGTAAGTAATAGCTGACCCAACAA
>JBLHRE010000045.1:0-11753 GCA_047625765.1 Flavobacteriales bacterium | reverse complement strand
CACTAGCAACTTCAAAAACGGTTTCCTTAGAATCAGGTCAATTAAATACAGCAGGGCAAGAGGTTTGGGCGAATAAGTTTGATTTTACAGATGCAGGATCACCAAAAACTTTAATGCTTGGCTCTAGTAAATTGTATGCAACCTCTCCAAATATTGCAATACAAGCAGATGAAGTTAATCTAGACCTACAGCCAGGCACTTCTACTTTTATAATTAGCGGATTAGATGCTAGTATAAATATCTCGGGAACCTTAAGTTTTAACAATATTTGGTTTACAGACCTAATTGGATACAACGAAGTAAATGCTAACGGTAGTTATTTCAATTATGTGTACTTCTTTGGCGATGGAAAAATGTATGGGTCCAATAATTTTGACACCTTACGATTCTCTCCAGCACATAAATACTTATTAGAGGCAGGAGAAACTCAATATGTTCAAGACCTGTTACATGCTATTGGAAATAATTGTTTCAAAATATTAATTGAATCCAACGACCTGCCAAATCCAACTTATATTTCCAAAACATTAGGATCGGTTAATTCAGATTTCTTGACTCTAAAATCTATTCATGCCATTGGTGGTGCGGTTTTTTATGCAGGAATTTTTAGTGACGATTTCTTAATTGCAGGAGTAAGTACCAATGTTGGATGGGACTTTAGTAGTTCAGGGGACTATGTATATGGCTTAGGGCCGGATACAACGGTATTCTTATGCTCTGATTTAGACACCTTTGGAATTTTATCTTTAAACTTTAACGGAGGTATTAAATGGATCTGGCAAGATGGCTATTCAGGAGATACTTATCCAGCCTATGAGTCAGGGAAATATAAAGTAACCGTATTTTTTGCGGATGATTGTTTTACCTCCGACTCTATGTATTTAACAATAAAACGATTTATTCCAATAGTTCCTGACAATCCTATTATTTGTAATGGAGATAGTGTAGAACTTGAAGCAAATGGCAATAGGTTTGGATATGATTATTCTTGGAACACCGGAGCAACGGATGGAAGTATTACAGTTAAACCTGCTAGAACAACCGAGTATTCCGTTAGGGTTAAACTAGGAGCTTACGAATGTTTCGACACTTTAGATGTTTTAGTTACTGATCCGTTCCTTGATTTCGAGGCATTGGATGTCAAATGTTTTGGTGGATCCGATGGTCAAGTAGTGGCCAATATGGTTGATGGTTTTGGTATAATTGCTTACAGTTGGCTGCATGGTATTACAGACAGTATTGCAGATAATCTAGACACCGGATGGTATTTTGTAAGTGCAACAGATAGTATTGGCTGTATTGTAAAGGACTCAGTATTCATCAATCAACCAGATATATTAGATGTAAGTTTTTCTTGGCCAGATATTAAATGTGCAGGAGAATCAACCATTGTCACAGCCAACGGAATTGGTGGTGTTATACCTTATTCTTACTATTGGGGTACAACAAATCCTAATAATATTACAGCAGGAACATATGAAGTTGAAATTACCGATTTAAACAATTGTGAAGCTGATTCAACGATTACCATAATTGAACCAGCCTTATTATCTGCAATAGTAAGTCCCAAGAATATCAATTGTTATGATGATTTAAATGGCGGTGCTACAGTGCTACCAATAGGAGGAGTTGGTAATTACTCTTATCTGTGGGAGTCTGGAGATACAAGCATTACCGTAAATAATTTGGGATTAGGAACACATTCGGTTTTAGTTTCAGATTCTAATGGCTGTGATACCAATATCAGTTTTGATATTACTGCAAACACCATGGTAGATGCATTTTTTGAGCTGGATAAAATAGAAGGTAAAAGGCCTCTGAATGTGAACCTGAGTAATCTATCTACTGGCGCACAGACATACCTATGGTATTTCTCTGATAAAGGTATTTATAGTGGTCAAGAAAGCCCAAATTATGTATTTGATACAGTTGGTACATATTATGTAGAACTGATTGCATACGATACAGTCTATGGTTGTTCTGCAACGTATCAATTGGAAGTACGTATAGAATCTAATCCAAATTTAACTACGCCAAATGTATTTACCCCCAATGGTGATGGTAGCAACGATTTCTTTTATATAACAGGCGATGATATAGATCAGCTAACAGTTACAATATATGGTAGATGGGGTGATAAGGTATTTGAATTTGTGGGTATTGATGAAGTGTGGAATGGGAAAAATAATAATGGGTCTGAACTGCCAGAAGGTACTTACTATTACTCCTTGGAAGCCATCGATTTGGATGGCAACGAGTTCATGCAGCAGGGACATGTAATGCTTGCACGCTAGTGATTAAAGAACTATTTATAGAGTCTGTCGGTAAGGTAGAGGTTAGAAAAAGTCGTAAGAATAAGCGGCTTATATTAAAAACCTTAGAAGGGGGTAAACTTAGAGTTTCTGCCCCCTTTCTTGTGCGCGATAAGCATATTATAGCATTTGTAAATGCCAACCGAAATTGGATAGAGCGACAACAAGCTAAAGCTAAGCAAGGATTGGCATTAGAATTATTGGTCAATGGTTTTTTAGAATTTGATCTATTTTCTATTGCGCTTAAAGTTTCTGAAAAGGAAGACCTTAATAAAGAAAAGAACACGTGGCTAATTCAGGTTCCTGAAACCTTAATGAATGAGTCTCATATTAAAAACATTATAGAATCAATATTATTACTGCAGGCTAATGACTCCTTCCCTAAGAGGATTGCAGAACTATCAAATTTCATTGGAGTACCATTTAAAGTGCTTAAAATCAATAAGGCTAAAACCAGATGGGGCTCTTGTTCTCATCAAAATAACATTAATTTATCTTGTTATATGTCCTGCCTTTCGCTAGAACTACAAGATTATATTATGATACATGAATTGTGTCATGTAATTCATAAGAATCACAGCTCTGATTTCTGGAATTTAGTAGAAAGATTTGTTCCAGATATAAAGAGAATAAAGAAAGAGTTAAGTCAAATAAGGTATCATTTATAATTAATTCTGAAATACCGTATATTGCCCAACTCAATGTTCATTTAACCTACCATAATCCATAACCTAGTTGAATATGGCCAGAAAGAATAAATCCCTAATTCGCAAAAAAGAAATATTAGAGTGTTTTTATCAAGTAATTGACCAAGAGGGATTAGAAGGAGCTTCTTTTGCTAAAATTGCAAAGTTGATGGAAGTAAATCCTAGCCTCCTAATTCATTATTTCTCGAACAAAGAAGAAATGATAATTGCGATGGTAGATTGGCTTATAGAAAGATATCAAGGTGATTACATGGAGAAAATAGAAGCTATTGAAGATCCCAAGGAAAGATTGCGTTTTGTTATTTACGGAATTTTCAGCAAAGAATGGATAACCTTAGTAGATAACAATGTTTTCTATGCCTTCTATTGTCAAACCTATAGAAACGAACACATTCGCAAACGCTTCCAACACATGTATGCCTTATTTAAACATTTCCTTTTAGACGAATTAAAACTTTGTCAAGAAAATAAAGTAATTGACCCTAATTTAAATATCGATTTGTTTGCAGGATTCTTAATGTCGGTTCAAGAAGGTAATAGCTATTTTCAGGGATTATTAAAAGGGCAAATTAAGGGTAAAGAAACAGCAGAGTTTCATATCAGTCAAATATTTCAACTCTTGAAAATTTAAACGAAACCTTTTTGACGGCATAGACATATATACACGTACATCAAATAGTTACCCTTATGTCGGATTCAAGCCAAACCATATTTAATTCTTCCTCTGTCCATAATCTCATGGCAGTTTTATTTGTATAATTTCTTGTTGTTTTTGGGGTGTTTTGATTGGACTCTTAACACAATTAGCTGTAATTGTTCAAGTGCATATCTTAGTAGAACTTATATTCATTTGTGAATGATGACAAAGTGTTTTCTCTTATGGTTTTGAATTGGAACTTTCTATAGTCTGGGTTTTCAGTAAACTTAAAAAGGGTGAACTCGAAAGAGGTTCCCTTTTTAATTGGAATCAACACATCTAAATTGCTACGATACACGTACTTTTGGAACTAAATTATTTATATGTACAATATACTTAAGTTAAAACTCGAAGAAGGTTTAGATTATGCCGATTATAGAGTACTTATTAAACAATTATTATCAAAAGATAAGACCACAGGTTTAGAACAAACCCCTGGAAGAGTTGAGATTACCAGATTGAATGAAAAAAGAATGGATCGCTTAGAGAAAACGATTACGTTAAGCGATGATATCAAACAAATTTTATTGGGTTTAAAAAAGCAATATGTCTTTTTAGTAATCTCAGAAGCATGGTGTGCCGATTCAGCACAATCGTTACCCATTTTAGCTAAAATGGCTGAATTTTCAGACAATCTTGATTTGCAAATTATTTTGCGCGATGAGAATCTTGATTTGATGGATGAATACCTTACTAAGGGTGGTAGATCTATTCCGAAATTGATTTGTATTGAGGCCTGCGATTTTCGAGAACTAGGTACTTGGGGACCAAGACCAGAATACTTGCAACAAAGAATGACTGCATACAAGAAACATCCTGATATGCCTTACAAGGATTTCCAAAAGGAGCAACAGATGTGGTATGCAAAAGATAAAGGGAGACATCTTCAAGACGATTTCATACAATTGTTCAACCATTGGGAGGCTAAAGTTGGCCAGCCTTGCGATTAGTTTAAATTTATTACCTTTTCATTTATGTTAATATTAATATCTCCAGCAAAGACCCTAGATTTCGAAAAAGAACCCTGTACCGATGTATTCTCTCAGCCAGAATTACTTGAGTATTCTGAGCCTTTAATAGACAATTTGCGTAAGCTGTCACCTAAAAAACTGGAGGCTTTAATGAAGATTTCCAATAAGCTTGCAATACTTAATGCCGACCGATATCAACAATGGGAACAGCCTTTTACTCCTGATAACGCTAAGCAAGCCTTATTGGCATTTAAGGGGGATGTATATCTAGGTTTAGAAGCTGAAGATTTTAATCAAGCAGAATTCGACTTTTCTACCAAACACCTGAGAATACTATCTGGCTTGTACGGTTTGTTAAAGCCATTAGATTTAATTCAACCATATAGGTTAGAAATGGGAACCTCCTTACCCGTACAAAGTAAAGAAAACCTATATCAGTACTGGGAGAATGTTATCACCGATAAAATAAATGCTATTATAGAGGAACACAAGCATGAATTTGTACTCAACCTAGCATCTAACGAATACTTTAAAGCGATTAATCCTAAGGGCTTAATTAAGCCGGTTATTAAAGTAGATTTTAAGGAGGAGAAAAATGGAGAGTATAAAATGATTTCTATTTTCGCTAAAAAAGCGAGAGGTCTCATGAGTCGATTTATTATTAAGAATGGCATAACGGCTATAGACACCGTAAAGTCATTCAATTACGAAGGCTACGGTTTCAATGATGCTCTATCTACTGAGGGACATTGGATATTTACCAGAAAACCTCAGAACTAAGCTTTAGGCTTCCAATAAGAGGTGTTTACACCTAGCTTGTTCAATTCTCTTATATCTTCATCAAAAAAGGTAAGCAATTCGTTATACGCTTCTTTTTGAACGACCGATTTTTCTATTTGAGAAACATTGATGTCCTTCAGTTTCGTTTTCCAATAGAATAATTTCTGGTGGATATCGCTTTGCTCAAACCTTTGAAGCTTTTTAGCATATCGTTCATTTTGCTCCATTTTTCGTTTCAATTTACCTGGAATCGATAAAATCCAGTTGAAACGTTTGTTTTTGATTCTTTTGCTTTCATTCTTTGGAGCAAAATCGGGAATGAATGTGCTGTCAATCTCTAAGAAATCGTAAAGTTGTTTAGCGGTCTTATCAGGATTTAGAGTAATCTCTTCCAAAACAAAAATTGCAATTTGTTCGCGCTTAAAAATCTTTAGAAAGCGCTGCAGTTGTTTGGCGTACAATCCAGCATTTAGGAGGTAGTCATGCTCTTTACAAGCATCGCTGAAGCTTAGGTTTGGATCTATAAGTTCGTTGAAATTTTGATCGTATATAAAGTGAGAATGTGCTCTGTTTACGGGGTTACGCAACACCAACAACAATTTCATGTCGGGATTGTATTTGGCAATCCTTTGGGCTGCCTCTAAATCGTAGAAATACTGTGGGCTCCATTCTCCAATCAGTTTACCATCGGCATTGTTCCATAAACCATGGTAATAGGCCAAATCGAAATCAGCTACTTTATTGATCGAACCATCATAATCAAATCGATTGAAATAGGCAGCTTCCTTTAGTTTTGGAAAAGCTACTTGGGGATGCTGTCCCAGCAATGACGCCAGCCAAGTACTACCGCTTTTGGCGGCACCTATTCCTAAAAAAGAGACTTTACTTTCCATTGTTATGACTTGATAAGGCCTGTTGACCAAAATCCAATTTTTAATTTGATAGCAATCATGGCAGCAACATTGTAGGCTATCATAACAGTAGCAGATCCTATTGCTGCTCCTAGAATCCCAAAATAAGGGATTAATATTATATTGAAAACCACATTGCCAATGGCCGAGCTGATAATAATATTCCTAGCTGCTTTTTCGTAATTCGTCATGTTAAGAATAGTCATAACTGGGCCCGAAGCTGCGTTCAACAGATGTGCAAATCCAAGGATAATAAGCACTTCTTTTCCTTGACCAAATTCAGCACCAAAAAGATTCAAAAACCATTCTCCGAAAAAGACAAAAACGATAAAAGTTGGTAAGGCAGCAAGTAAGTTCAAGATAGAAGTTTGCTTGATAAATTTAGCCATTCCCTTGAAATCTTCCGATTTATAAAGCTTCGAAATCATTGGGGCTGCAACTGCATTTACAGCAAATTGCAAGAGACTTACCAAAGAGGCTACCTTAAATGCTATGCTATATATACCCACCAAGTATTCCGATTCGAAATAGGCGAGGAGTAAAGTATCGGTCCAGTTCATGATTAAGACTGCCGAACCTGAAAGGAACATCGGCCAAGCTAGAATGAATACCGGTTTTAACTCATAGGACTGATCTGAACCAGTAGGAATAGCTTTTAATTTATTGGGTAATTTGAACAAGCCAATGATCATTTGAGCTATGATCAAAGCCAAGAATAACAGTAACACCTGTTCGAAACTAATGCCTAAAAGTTGCCCAAACAGCATCCCAAATACAGCCATTACAAGAAATACGATTCCTTGTTGCATCCACGAAAACCACCAGTTGTTACTCAGACTTCTATACGTCTCTGCTAGCATTATACACAAGGTATAAGGCATAAGTAGCATGGCGCTAATTGTTAGCGGAAACAGCAATGCTTGATTGTCTAAAAGTTCGGAGATCCAGGTTTTACTTAGAAAAACAATAAGTCCTAGTAGAACAGAGGTAAGTGCGCTGATTCCAAAAAGCTGTTGTATTAATTTTTTGAATCCTTTACCCGATTTATCTAAAACAGCTCTTGGGCCCAATTTTACAATAGCCCCGTCTAAACCCAGGCGTGCTGCAACTGCCCCTAAACTTACCACTGTTAAGGCCACATTGAACAGCCCTACTTTTTCGGCACCAAATTGTTGCGAAAGAAATAAATAGAAGATATATCCCGCCAAAGCTGCCATCAGCTTGAAAAGCAGTACCAAGCCAGAGCCTGATAGTAACTTTTTAAGAGATGCATCCGAATTAAGCTTCGCTAATAAATCTTGTAACATAGAGAATGGGAAAGTCGATTAACCTTCTTTCTTTTGTTGGTTTCCCGACTTATTCTTTGGTGGGAATTTGCGCTTTTTATTGAATGGCTTCTTACCATGGCTTGGCTTACTACTCCCTGATGCTAAAGGTTTGTATTCAAATCCTTTGTCAATGTCAGTTGGAGGCATAAGCTTTTCAACGTCCTTTTCAATCAAACGTTCTATTTGCAAAAAGTTGTATTGTTCGCTAGGCTCGATTAAGGTAATTGCACGACCGTCTGTGTTGGCTCTAGCAGTACGACCAATTCTGTGGACATAATCTTCACCATCGCCAGGAACTTCGTAGTTTATTACCAGTTCAATACTATCGATATCAATTCCCCTAGAAAGTACATCGGTAGCTACAAGAATGTTCAATTTGCCGTGTCTAAAGTCTAATAAAACGTCTTCACGTTCTTTTTGTCCTAAGTCCGATGAAATGGCAGCTGCTTTTAGTTTCAAACGCTGTAATGCTCTGGCCACATCTTTTACGGTTGATTTTCTTGAAGAGAAAATAATAACCGATTTGTAATTTGAATCCTGAAAGATGTGCTCAATCAGTTTGATTTTACCCGCAGCATGTACCAAAAAGGCTTGCTGAATGATTTTTTCTGCTGGCTTTGATATGGCAATACTAATTTCTTCAGGCTTATTTAATATAGCTTGAGACAGTTTTCTAATTTTAGGTGGCATGGTAGCAGAGAACAATAAAGTCTGACGGCTTTTAGGAGCATCCTTTACAATGCGCATAATGTCTTCGTAAAAACCCATGTCCAGCATTCTGTCTGCTTCATCTAAAATCAAATATTTAAGTTCAGATAAGTCTACATAACCCAAGGCAAGGTGAGACAAGAGTCTACCAGGAGTGGCAACAATAACATCAGATCCATTCGTTAAGGCTTGTTTCTGATCTGTAAAACCATCGCCAGAACCTCCACCGTAAACGGGGAAAGAACTAACGCCAGAGAAATAAGCGAAACCTTCCAATTGTTTGTCGATTTGTTGAACCAATTCTCTTGTAGGAGCAATGACCAAGGCTTGTATTTTTTTTGCAACCGGAGCGGAAGCAATCATGTGCATTACCGGCAATAAGAATGCAGCCGTTTTTCCTGTTCCCGTTTGGGCACAGGAAATAATGTCTTTTTTATCTAATATAATTGGGATAGAAAGCTCTTGAACAGGGGTTAAACTTTCGTAACCCATGGCGTCAATTCCTTCTTGAACACCAGCGTGGAGCTTTAATTCGTTGAATTTCATATATACTATTTACTAACGCTTATGAACCTAAGCGTTTAGTTAGTAAAAGTCCGCTTTTTAGTCGAATTGGGCAATAGCTAAAAGACAGGTCTAAAAACGGTAACCGAATCCAAAAGATATACCAACACTAGCCTTTTCAAAAAAAATGTCTGGGTATGCCTCAGCTATATTATTGCTGAAATAATTAAAGTTCTCACCCTTTACAATCCATTGAAACCCATTGGGGTAAATACATCTTAATCCAACAGGGATAACGATGAATCCACTTTCCGTATAAAATTGATCCGCACCTAATCCTATTCCTACAAATGGATAGGCAATTTTTTTGTGTTTGCCTTTTTTCGGGCTGTAAAGATTAAAAGAAGCGTAGGTATTTGGAAATCCAACATTAATAGACACATTCATCCATTCTTTAATGAAATAATCAACCTCGAAATTTATCTGAGCGAATTCATTAATGTTTCGACCTCCTACGGCTGTTATACCAATAGATTGTAAGGTGCTGTTACTTTTTACTTCCTGATTTTATGCTTTTAATGAACTACTTGTCAGTACAGTGAATACTGCTAAAATGTTGATGATCTTCATAATGATTCGATTGGGTTAAACGGCTGCTAAATCAATAAATTAAACTTATTTAATACTTATGGTCTAGCATATTTATCAGTGCAGAAAGACTATTATATTCCTGCACTTCCTTAGTATTTGTGTATCCCCAGAAATTATTTTTTACTTCAATCTTAACGTCCGATTTCGCTATAATGCTATAGCCAATACGTTCTAGCGCCTTCTTAGTCCAATAATAGTTATGACCAGTTCCAGTCAATTGAATTTCCTTTTCGATGCTTTTGTTCAATTCAAACTGGCCGGTTTCCTTAGAAAATTGAATTTGATTGGAGTTAAAGGCCATGGATAAGGTATTGTCTAAAACCAATGCTTCAGGGATATCGCAATGTACTTGGCGATTAGAGTCAAACAACCACAATTCATCGGCTAGCTGTAAGGCTAAATCCAATTCGTGGGTGGAGAGTAATATCGATTTACCACTTTCTTTTGCCAATTGATGCAGCAATTGCAAAATAGCCACCCGATTGGGTAAATCTAAATGGGCTGTAGGCTCATCTAAAAGTAGGATAGGCGTGTCTTGTGCTAAAGCCTTGGCAATCATTACACGTTGTTTTTGCCCATCGCTAAGGGTTTTTACCAACCTATTTTCTAAACCTGCGGTATGTGTTTGTTCTAAAGCCCATTGGATTTTGCTTTCATCTTCCTTTGTCAATTTGCCAAACCAATTGGTATAAGGCGATCTGCCTAAGGACACCAATTCCCTAACGCGCAAGTTTACAGTGTCTGGCTTATCGGTTAAAACCAAAGAAATATGCTTGGCCATTTCTAATGGTGAAACAGTATCAACTGATTTCCCATCCAACAAAATCTCACCAGAATTGGCCTCTTGCAAACCAGCCAAAGTTCTGAGTAAGGTTGATTTACCGCAACCGTTTGCGCCTATCAAACAAACCAGTTTCCCTGGCTTTAAGTTTAGATTGAGTCCGCTTGAAACCACTTTTCCTTGGTAACCGATCGCTAAATTTTCTGTGCTTAAAATTTCGGTCATGAGTTGCGGAATTTACGGTTGCCTAAAATGACCCAAATTACCACAGGAGCGCCAAACAATGCGGTTATGGCATTTATTGGAAGGGTGTTATCTTGTCCGGGTACTTGCGCAATTAAATCGCAAATCAGCAACAGGGTGCTTCCTAAAAGCAAACAGGCTGGAAGCAACTTTTTGTGCTGTGAGGTTTTTAAAATAGCTCTGGCAATATGTGGAATCGCTAATCCTATAAAAGAAATAGGACCACAGAATGCCGTTATTCCACCAGCCAAAATACTGGTGGCAATCACTACCAGATAGCGGGTCTGCTTTACATTTACACCTAATGCTTTTGCGTAGGATTCACCTAAAAGAAGATTATCCAAAGGCTTTTGGCAAAACAATGAAATTCCAATTCCTACAATCAAAATAGGTGCAAAAATCCAGATTTGATCTGCTCCCAAACCGCCTAAACTGCCAAAAGTCCAGACTACAAAAGCTTGAATGAGTTCTGGCTGCGAAAAGTATTGCAAGATGCTTACCAGTGCGCCTGTAGCAGATCCAAACATCAATCCTATAATTAGTAGTGATACGCTGTCGTTGATCTTTCTTGCAACTAACATCACTATTGTAGTAACCAATCCAGCACCAATTATGGCCATTCCTGCAATGGCAAAATCGCCTAGAAATGCAGTGACACCTCCCAATAAAGAGCCCGCCATAACCAATATGGCAACTCCCAAACTTGCCCCAGAGCTTATACCTAGTACAAAAGGACCTGCCAAAGGATTTCTGAATAGGGTTTGCATTAACAAACCGGAAACAGATAAGGCGGCTCCTGCACTAATTGCTGTAATGGCTTTTGGAATCCGAAACTCTTGTAATATAATGGCGTGGGATTTCAGTATTTCATTTCCTACCAGAAAGTCCAAGACCTCTGAAAAGGGTATAGAAACAGAGCCATACACAATATCTAGAATTAGAAATACCGTGAATAGAATACCTATTAGGATGAAAAATAAGGAGCTCCTCACTAGTTTAGTCTTTGGTAATATATCAGTTCGTGATTGGGTAATACCTCTGGATGGAAAATAGATATCATATCTTTTAGAAGTAAGTCTGGCTGTGCCATTCCCGATTCCCAGTAATCGTTACCTCCTGTTTCTAAGCTTCGCTTAATTGGGCTAAAGACATTTCCATCT
>JBLHRE010000044.1:0-11890 GCA_047625765.1 Flavobacteriales bacterium | reverse complement strand
CATCATATAATTTTTGAACTTCGATAGCAGAAGGATAAGGGTTCCCAACTAAATTAAATGAGTTGCTTAAATTGCTATTGGTTGCGATGGTGCCAACGTTTAAAGTGCCTGAATTAGGTTCTCCTGTAAACACATAAGTTTCCTCTGTATTCGAGGCTGGAACATCATCAAAATTTTCATCTACGGTAGCAACGTACCCTCTGCCCACCACAAATGGATCACCTAGATTACCTGGCCTTGCCCAGCCTTCCATAGAATCAGTAGAAATAACATTATCTAAATCATAATAATAGATATCGTACCAGGCAGTAGTTGCAAAAACAGCACCTGGATTTACGGTTCCATCCACCGGACTTGACCAATAAGTATATTCCAGTTTAGAATTGTTTCCCAGTCGTTGGACATTAATGGTAGCAGCAGTATTCGAAGCGCCATCCGCTTGCAATAAACTACCTCCATCTTTTAATGTGAAGGTTGCCGAATTGGTCTCGGTATCAAACACTCCATTTACTGTAACTTCACCTACGGTAGCATAATTAGCCAAAGCAAGCAATGTTAGATCATAAAACGAATGATTGGTAGAAGTTCCCATATCATATGTTCCGGCAAGTTCAGTTGTACCAGAATCATCATCAAAATTTTTGGTAATATCATCTTCATTGCTAATTCCTCCAGAGAAAGTAATTGTCCCTAAATTGCTAAAAGCAGCGGGGTTTGCAGTAAGGTCGTAAGTATTTGTAAAAGCAATTGAACTTGTTGCATTATCTAATGTTAAAGACCCTGTAATTGTTGGTATACCGGGCACCGAAACTGCAGTACTTGCACCTGTTACTGTTACATTATTAAATGCGGTATTGGAACTACCTGGAAGGGATTGTCCAGCACCACCATTAAATGTTACCGTACCACTACTATGGGTAAATGTTCCATCATCATCAAAAATGCCTGATACCAATATAGAGCTAGGTGCTGTTAATGTCCCCGTTATACTAACATTGGTAAATTGAATTGCATCGGTAATAGAAGTCGTTGTCCCGTTAAACAAAACAGACCCTTCAATAGTTAAATCTGAGGTACTTAAGGTTGCCGCTGAAAAATTTAGATTCCCTGCTGTATTATCGATAGTCCCAGTAATAGTCAAATTCTGATCACAATCGAAAGTTCCATTATTATCGAACACTCCAGAAATTGTCAGGATACCGGCAGGTCTATTTAAGCCAACCGTATTATCATTCGTTAAATTATCGAAACTGGTAATATCTTCATCCACAACTTGTACCCCTCCAGCACCATCGTACTCTATAACTCCATCTAATGCCATTGAACTAGTCACATTAAAAGCGTTAGAAACTCTTATTGTATCCGTATTAGTTAATGCTGTTGACAAAGTGAAATCACCATCAAAATCAGCCAAGTTATTATTATTGAAAGTTGCAATACTCACCACCTCACTTGAACTTAAGCCATGAGTATTGGTAACGGTACCAGAAAAAATAACACTGTCTGTGGTGATTTCAGATCCTGAACCTCCAGCAAAAATAGTAGTTCCTGTTATTGTACTTACTCCACCTGTGTTATTTATTAAATCTCCTTCAATATTAATAACTCCTGCATTTGCAATAGCGCCTGCAAACCTTAGGTTTCCACCAACAGTAATATCGCCATCAGAACTTATAGTTAATGTGGCAGCCCCCTCAGTTATCGATATGCTTGCACAAACAGCTGACCCTGTATCAATAATGGGGTCAGCACCCACTTCAATGAAAGGGATAATAACAGAATCACTAACAATAGGAATTCTCGCTGGATCCCAATTCCCCGTAATAAACCAATTAGAACCCGGATCGCCAGTTGTCCCTTGCCAAGTGATCTGCCCAAAAACCCCATTCAAGCCAACAAAAGTCAATAAAAAAGAAAGTATATAATTTTTCATAACGCGAATGTTTAATGCAAAGCAAATAAGTTTCCTATAATACGGAATTATAAAGAATTGGGCAATAGCCAAAAGGGTCCTAGCGGACCATTTATTAGCAATTGAAATTAAGTGAGTTTCCGAATTCAATTAAAATTACATCAATAAAAAAATCCCGCCATTTTACTGACAGGACCTTTTAAATTTTAAATTATTGTATCTTAATTGTATACCGGAAGTATTGTAAACGAATAAGTTGTTTTACGTTTCTTTTTCTTTTTACTTTTACTCCTGCTCTTCTTTACCTTTACTTGACTGTACTCGTATTGTATAAATAGGTTGTCGTACCAAGGTGTTAAACCAGACGTAATAACGCCTTTACTTTTTCTTTTACGACCTCCTTCTTCGTTAGGAGCCGGAACCGATGTAATTGCATTATCTACTACAGCTCCCTGTTGCAAGGTTTTTGTTACAACGGTATTGTCTGCTCCATAAGCTAAAACCACTTGACCTGGTGTACATACTAATTTTGCTCTTTGCTTAGCATCATCCATTATAACACCATCTAACTTTATAGCATAGTCCCACAGTAAAGAACCATCGATATTGTTAAATGCCATAACCAACAAGGCCGAAGATCGAACCCCCCTAGTTTTTGCTTCTACCAAGTCCTCTGCTTCCATACATATCATTTCCTCTCTTCTCTGCATTATTAAAGGCAACTCAGGCAACTCGTTTTCAGCATAATTAGCCTCTGGATGAAAAAATTCTACAGCAACTATTTTCGTTAATGGATCGACATCATAAACACTGTGAAATTTAAAGCTATGCGTTAAGAATCTTTCTTCGTCCAATGGATTTAGAATTCCTGGAGATTTTACTCTTTTCTTTTTACTTTCTAATTCTTCAAACTGCTCGTCCAAAGAAGGGATTTGGCGCGCCATATCTACAAATGATTTGATTTGCTTTAACTCTATGGAGTTCATAAAGAGCATATTGCCATCACCGCGTATTTTCCCAAAAATAAATCCCAAATCTTCGTTAGTACTTATTGTAAAAGGGTCTTTTGACTTTTTTAATTTACCCAATTTATAACTACCAAACGATCCTAAAATATATTGATCTCCATTTGCAATTGATTTCAACTCAACAGAATTCATCATTATACCCGAGCCAAGCACTACGTCTCTTACATTTAATTTCTGGCCTGCACCATCGTATTCAGTCATTTTCAACGAATACTTGGCAGCACCTCCTAATTCGTTTACAAAATCCCAATATCCTGAATTATCTCTATTGATTCCTGTTCCAACGCGTTGACTGAAATCGCCAGTATACGTATTCTCGTCACCTACTTGGCGAATTCTACCCGAATACGGATCAATCAAATACGAAACGGGATATTCTTTTTCTTGCGCATGCAAAACCATATTGGTAGAAACCAAGTCAAAATCAGTTACAGGTGCTTTAAGTAATCTATCAGAGCTTCCTGTTTTACTAACAACCTCGCCATCAACCAAGCTAATATTCATTACTCTATACTCGTCTCCTCCTTTGGTTTTACCAAACAACAAAAACAAATTTAGGTTGGATTGCTGAAATTTAAGCAAAGTCATTTTAGTAGACATTGAAAATTCCTGCGACCAAGAAGCCTCTAATTCTTTGTCAAAAGCCTGCAGGCGGTACTTTTGATTCTTATCTCTTTTAAATCCTTTTTCCAAAGGATAGAAAAACACCACTCCTTCCTTGCCTACATTAAAGACTTGCACGTGCTCGCCATAGGCTTCGATGTCAATTTCTTTTCTCTCGACTTGCGCATATGCAAAGTCAAACATTAGGGAAACCAATAATAGTGCAGCAAAAATCTTTTTCATAAATATCATCATTTTACGCGAGCAAGATAATGGAAAATAAAAAGGCTTGCTAATTTTCCTTTAAATGGAATTAGCAGGCCTTAAATTCAGTTTTAAATTTTTTATTTTAGAACATCACCCTCGATTGGGTCTTCAAAACTTACTTTGGTAAATTTATATTGCCTCATGCGGCTCTTACCTTTTTTATTTTTCTTTCTGTTTTTTCTTTTCACTTTCCCATTTTCGTAAGAAAACATCACAAAATTATTATCATACCAGGAATATAAACCAGATGACATTAATCCTGATCCTTTGGTTTTAAGTTTATGCATGGCTAATCTACCATGCTCAGTCACCATTTCACCACTACGATTCCACTCTTCCAGGTGCACATCAATAGCGTCTGAAAAAGTGGTGATAAAATGCCCTGATTTAGACTGTTTTACCTGCATTGCTTCTAAAGGATTCATGGTTACTCCTGTGTTGATATATTTGGATTTGCCTTGGCGCTTACTCTTTTTCTTTTTCCCTCCCTTAGCTTTAGCTTCACGTTTTTCCTCGTAATACTTATAGGTTAAGGGCACATTTCTAGACCACAAAACAACTCCATTCACATCTATTTCCGCAGCCATACCCATTAGGGGTTTGTAACCAATAAATATCGAATGTGTATGCCCTTCAGAATCGGTATACGTTTCGTAAATTTTCAAATTCAGTTCCATCTGAATCAAATACCCATCTTTAGTTACCTTAACCTTATGCGGCAATACCACTGCCGGTAAAAGTTCTTTCTTCATTAATTTAGCCGCCCTTTTATCTAGTTTAGCTTCATATCTAGCTACATCGTTTTTGAAAAATAGTTTATACCACCAACCGCCTCCGTATGTATAATCCAAGATAGAACGAATTGCATCTTTGTATAAATCCGGAAAATCGGTTAACAAATAAGTAGATTTCATCATTACATTCATGTCCTGATCCCAATGCTGTAAGAACACTCCGGTAACATTCTCTACCATGTCATCCTTCTTATAATTGTAAAATTTACGCACTTTCTTTTTCCTCAAAAAAGTACCAAACATCAATTGATCCCCATTTTTAGGATCTAAAGCAATGGAAGCACTATTCACCTCACCTTCAATCTCCAGCGGAATATTATATTCCTTTTCAGCATTACCCAAAAGGTCATTTACCACCAAGAAGTTATCACTCCTTCTGCGTTTATGTCTTCTATTAAAAATGGTGTAAATATGGGTTGAATCCGGAGACAACTCAGAACCTACCAAAATTGAGCCGTAGGCTGATTTATAAGGTTTTTTTCCTAATACATTTTTCACATTCCCAGTTCTAACATTCATAGAATATCTGGCAGGATATTGGTTGTAAAAAGGGATCCCTTGAAAATGATATATAGCGGGTAAAACCAACAATGTCTTATACCACCAGGTAAATAAATGTATAAGTCTAGGATAGTTATCTCCATTAAAATAAATTTGATCTCCAATAAATTCTATTTCAGGCTTAAGCATATAATGCCCTGTTTTAACTTTTCTACTGTGACGGTAAATACGATTTCCTGTTTCCACATCAAAAACATGCATGTCAAAGAAATATTTTCTTCGCTTTTTCTTATATGCAACTTCAATCAAAAACTCACCATTATTAACTAAGGTGCTTTTCATTGATCTTTTAAGAACAACGACATCTTTCTCCCAAGCAATATCCATGTTCTCGTCCACTTTCATCATGTGCAAGTAGTCTCCCTTTTCGACATTCCCTCTTCGCTTGCTTTTACGTCTCGCCTTACGTTTTGCCTTGCCCGACAAATCATAATTTAAATAAACTGACTTATTCAGGTTATCTGTAGCTACCCTTAATTCTGGATCACTCCCTTTTTCAACTTGGTGAATCTTATTGCTAACGGTAATCTGGGCATTAGTAGCATACCCAAATAAGGAGATGCATACAACAAGTAATAATTTTAGAATTTGGCTTTTCATGGGCTATGAATTTGCGCAAATATAATCAAGTCCACAGAACTCTTAACAAACTGGTCTTAACAACATTTAGACAAGTCAAAAAATAGAATTTGAGAGGTGTGTATCTTTAGGCTATAAATTTGCGTTAGTACCCTAATGAAATTACTCAAACGACTTGTATGGATTCTTAGCATTTTCACTGCTTTAGTGTTGGCTTTAGCGTTCTTGACAGCTTCTTATTTCGAGGCAAATGTCAATGAAATTCTTGGCACAGAACTTAACAAAAGGCTACAAGTACCTGTTATGGTCCGTGCTACTAAATTGTCTTTATTAGATCGGTTTCCAAAAGCATCCATTCGATTTGAACATATTTACTGTAAAGAAATCAACAAAACTGACACGCTATTTTCTGCAGAAGAATTACAAATAGAATTCGACCTTTTTGATTTATTTACTAGCGAATACGGGATCGATGCTATTTACCTTTTTGGAGGGGTGCTGAATCTTCATTTTAAAAAAGATGGGACCACCAATTTTAATATTTGGAAAGTTTCAGAAACAGACCCAAGTACGCCATTTCAGATTGACTTGAAAAAAGTTGATTTCGAAGAAATTGATTTACGTTTTAAAGATGATAAGAACTCCATCTACTTCCAGGCAGAGGTTGATCGATGGAAATTAAAAGGAAATCTAGGGAGCGAGATCAGCGAATTAGAAAGTAATGGCTCCATGCTTGTTAAAGCATTTAAAAGCCCTAGTTATATTCTACCTAAAGCTACACCCCTTAGCCTAAACAACGTTTTTAAAAAATCTGCTTCGGGATGGGAACTGGGTGAAGGGAAATACAAACTGAATGGACAAGCATTAACGCTATACTCTTCTGCCAATGAAAATGGTGAGATTGACCTTAAGTTTAAAGGTACTGGTTGGGAGTTAAGTACATTATTGAAGCTCATCCCAAAATCAACCTTAAACCTCTCTAATGGCAATAAGGCCAATGGAAAAATTAATTTTGATGGTAGCTACTTAAGTGCTACCCGTAAATTTAGTTTGTCGTTTGGTTTATCTAAAGGGAGTTATGTGAATGCCGATAATTTGGGCTTTCAAGGGATTAGCTCCAAGGGCTCCTATCTATATGCCAAAGGCAAAATTGACAAACTGCAGGTTACCAATTTTTCGGCAAATATCGGATCAGGTGCTTGCGAAGGCAATTTTAGCATTACCAACACTACCTATCCAGAACTCCAGTTTGAGTTAAGAACAAGCACCGAGCTGGGCGACATTATTCCTTTCTTCTCATTTTCTAACATTGAAGTTGCTACAGGAAAAACCAATGCAGACATTCGCTTTAAAGGAAAATTCAAAAGTCTTAGCCATCCAACGCAGGCAGAAATTGGCCTATCTTCTCTTAATGGGAAACTAGAAATTGAGCACGGAAACATTCGTATTAAAAACCACCCCCATAATTATTCTAACATCAATACTTCGTTGCTTCTTGAAGGGAATAAGGCCATCGTAAATTCATTAACCGGTAATTTAGGCCAATCAGATTTCGATATTAAGGGAGCCCTAGAAAACACTTTACAGTATTTATTAAAAGACGGCAAAGTTATTAATGCCCAATTGCAGCTATCCTCGTCAAACATCAATTTAGACGAAGTGTTAATGAAATCTTCACAAGCATCGGACTCTACCTATGCCTTAAGCTTATCTAAACACATAAATTTTGAAATAGATATCGATCTTAAACGATTGAGTTTTAGAAATTTTATTGGAGGGCAGATTACAGGACATTTAAGTATGAACAACCAGGTATTTTTAGCCAACAACATTTCTTTAAAAGGTATGTCTGGAAAAATGTCTGGAAATTTAAAAATTGACAATAGAAAAGGAGATTTACAGACCTCTTCTAACATCACATTAAAAGGAATTAATATCGAGCAATTGTTTTTTGCTTGTGAGAATTTCAATCAGGAGGTTATTGGTCATCAAAACTTAAGGGGTATTGTACATGCGGACCTAGTTCTTAGTGGAACATGGGACGAAAATTTACAACCGAAACTTTCCACCATACATGCCATAAACAACTTTAAGATTAAAAATGGCCAGCTTATTAAGTTTGAACCCCTGATGGCAATGTCGGATTATGTAAGTGTTAATGAATTGCAACACATCGCTTTTGAGACGCTTGAAAATGAAATTACGATTAAAAATCAAACTATTTTCATTCCTCAAATGACCATTGTTTCTAGTGCTTTAGACGTATCCGGTAGTGGCACGCACACTTTCAATAATAGAATGAATTACAAAATTCAACTGGCTATGTCGGATCTTCTCTTCGAGAGAAGTAGAAAAAAACAACCTTCCAAATTTTCTGATGATGTTGTTATTGCGGATGACGGAACGAATAAACGGAAATTGCATCTTTACATGCGCGGTAGTGTTGAGGAACCTGAAATTGGAATTGATGGAAAAGCCGCAAGAGCAAAAATTGGTCAAGACATAAAAGATGAAGGTAAAACCTTGGTTGATGTTATCAAAAAGGAATTTGGTAAAGAACCTGAAAAACCAAAATCCGAAAAACTAAAAAACAGTGGTATTGTTATAGAGTGGGACGAAGATGATTCTGATAGCACTGAAGAAAAATGGTAATGGCAGATATATACAAACAGAAATACCGATTTAAGATTGCCTTGCTTTTTGTTGCAATTAGCATTGGCGTAATCTCGCTATTCTACACCAATTCTTTGGTAAAAGAACTTAGGGTACAAGAGAGAGAAAAAGTGGAATTGTGGGCAGAAGCGAATCGCCAAGTAACAACCAATCCGGATCTCGAAAGCGATATCAGCTTCCTTTTTCAGGTAATTAACAATAACAAAACGGTTCCTGCAATACTCACAAGCGAGTCTGGTAGAATAAATGGCTCAAGAAATCTGGACACATCTAAAATCAACAATCCCGGTTATTTACAAAGAGAGATTGAGATAATGAAAGAGGAACACGATCCTATTGTAATAGAATTTGACGGAGGCACAAACTATATATATTATCGTGATTCGTTCCTTTTAAAACGATTGCAGTATTATCCTTTTATCATGTTAAGTGCTATTAGCATTTACCTATTAATTTCTTATTTGGTATTTAGTAGCGCTCGAAAAGCCGAACAGAACAGAGTCTGGGTAGGAATGGCCAAGGAAACTGCCCATCAAATTGGAACACCTCTTTCTTCCTTATTGGGATGGACAGAAATTCTAAAATCTGAAAACACCCCGCAATATATTCTTGATGAAATTTTAAAAGACATCAATCGGCTTCAAACCATTACCGAGCGTTTTTCTAAAATAGGTTCTATACCTGCTATTTCGCCTCATAACTTGATTAGAGTAACTGAAAAAGCGATGCTTTATATCAAGGATAGAAGTTCTAAGAAAATTACTTTCTCCTTTGTCTCGAAGCAAGATGAACTGCGAGTCCCTTTAAACATTCCATTATACGAATGGGTTATAGAAAACATTCTTCGCAATGCTTTAGACGCAATGGATGGGAAAGGGGAAATTGGTATCGATATTCAATCGAGCGGAAAAGGCTTTGTAATTATTGACATTACCGATAGCGGAAAAGGGATTAAAAAATCACAACATAAATCAGTTTTCCAACCGGGATTCACTACTAAATCTAGAGGTTGGGGCTTAGGTTTATCTCTGGCAAAAAGAATTATTGAAGAATATCATAAAGGACAAATTTTTGTACTTTCTTCAGATCAAGGAAAAGGCACAACCTTTAGAGTAAAACTAAAAACTACTTAATGGCAGGTATCTATTTTCACATTCCGTTTTGCAAACAGGCCTGCTACTATTGTGATTTCCATTTTTCAACTTCTCTTAAAAGGAAAGATGATTTACTCTTAGCCATTGGCAAAGAAATTACAATACAAGCCCCTCTTTTGAAAGGCGAAAAAATTGAAACGATTTATTTTGGAGGAGGAACTCCATCGATCTTAAATAAAGAAGAATTACAAACGATTCTTGAATCGACTTACGGGCAATTCGATGTCTCTAAGGACGCAGAAATTACTCTCGAGGCTAATCCTGACGATTTAAGCTTAAGCAAGCTAAATGATCTTAAATCAATAGGAATTAACCGCCTTAGCATAGGCGTACAAAGTTTTAGAGAAGTAGATCTAAAACACATGAACAGAGCGCACAATGCAGACGAAGCTATGCTGTGTATCGCCAATGCAAAGAACGCTGGTTTTGAGAACTTAAGTGTCGATTTAATTTATGGAATTCCTGGTTTAGAAATGAAAGACTGGGAAAGCAACCTAAATACTTTGGTCAATTTTGATGTTGATCATATTTCGGCATATGCTTTAACTGTTGAAGAAAACACAGCTTACGATCATTATATTAAACAAGGAATTCAGCAAGCACCTAAAGAGGAAGAAGCTTTGGCTCAATTTCAGTTTATGCTGGGTTTTTTAAAAGACCATGGATTCGAGCAATACGAGATTTCTAATTTTGCCAAAAACAGCAATTACTCAAAGCATAACAGCAGCTATTGGCAAAAGAAACTTTACTTAGGTATTGGTCCTTCTGCCCACTCATACTTTGGCAACAAACGCCAATGGAATGTGGCCAACAATGCCGTTTATATTAAATCAATATCTGAAGGAAATAAATGGTTTGAAAACGAAATTTTGAGCTTAACTGACCAGTACAACGAATACATTATGACTAGCCTAAGAACAGTCTGGGGCTGTAATTTAGATAAGATTGAATCCAGTTTTGGAGCAAGGATTAAATCCCATTTCTTAGGTATTATTCCAAAATACATCGAACAAGGTTTTGTGCTAAATAACAATGGCATTTACACCTTATCATCGCAAGGAAAATTTTTAGCAGACGGAATAGCTTCTGAGCTTTTCTTTCTGGAACCAACTGTACAATAAGGTCTGGTCTCTGCTGAGACGAGGCCTTATTGTATTTATTCTTTTGTCCAAGAGCCTCTTCTGTGGCCTCCTCTTGCTTTAGGGCCTGCAGTTACCCCAGGTTCTTTTAAAGAGTAGGAGAACCTCAGCATTACATATCTACCCAAATTATTGCTCGTTTTTTCTTCTAAATAGTTCCACTAACTACTTTGAGAATATCCTATATACTGATTCGACATATCGAATACACAAAGCGAAAACTCTCCTTTCTCTTCTTTCAAAAATAATTTAGAAATACTTGATCCCCGCATTGGAAAGGCTTGCGTGTTGTCAAAATTATCTGATGCATAAACCTTGTACCAGAAATCAGATTTTATCGTCCAGTTATTCTTTGCATAAAAAAACTGCATCGACATAATAATCTGTATTTACATAAGAGTGATCGTTACCCTTAGACTCAGAATAGTCGTTATTGCTGTAAGAAAGTTCAGCTCCTACTCTAAAGTCAATTGTGTATTTCTTTCTGTTTTCTGCTTAAACTCGGCTTAAAGACACATTTAATGGGGCAAACGAAAATTACGAATAGATCATAAAATTAACGCGCAATTGGTGTTGGGTAGATGCTTTTAGATTTGGACTGTTGCTCAAGGCTTTTGTTCTGAGACATCATGTACTAACGACCCTTCTAAGCTCCATTTAGCTTAGACCAAGGCTCTTTAAAGACAGACCGGCAAGTGTCATTACAAAAGAAATATAGGTTGAACTAGGCATGATAGGTATCTTATTAAAGTAGATTAATCTCTATCTATTTCCGATATCCATTCCAGTCATCTCCTTCACTTTATGGTCCATTTCAGCATCAAAATCAATTTTTATTTTTTCTTCAAATGCAATCTCCCCTTCGTTCGATTGTGCAATCCAAAGAATTACAATAAAAACCCAAGGGCCAGAACTACTTTTTTCATCTTGTAGATATTTGGCTAATGTATACCAAGCCCGTTTTAGGCGATGTTAACAAATAGAAAATGGGCGTTAAATTATGTTAAACAAAAAAAAGCCGCTAAACAGCGGCTTTTAAAATCAAAATATGAAGTTCTTGTTATTTCTTGCTAGGTGCAAGTATTTTAGCGTAAGCATCAGCATCACTCAATACCGAAATTGCTTTTTTAACATCCAAATCCTCCACCAAATTAGTACGCAACCTTCCTTCTTGATAATA
>JBLHRE010000043.1:0-11971 GCA_047625765.1 Flavobacteriales bacterium | reverse complement strand
TTTTATCTTTTATCTTTTATCAGGATTGACCTTTAGAAAAGATAAGTAAAATCTGGCCTGCATAATCCTTACTTTTGAATTCAAGAATAGACTAACGCCACTTAAGTGCGATATTAAATGATATACTGCGACACTTGTATTTGGTATGAATTACATGGTGAAAATCATTCCAATCCAATTAAGTCTGGATTAAAGGCTTCTTTGCTCAACATGCTTGAAATTTCAACTTCGAAAACACTCTATGAAAGGCCAATTATTTTTCAAAGAGCGATTTCCAATCTATTGAAGTATCCGCAAGTAATTATTCCCGAAGACCCTATTCAACATATAATTAAGGTTAATGACCCTAGCTTTAAATCAAACCCATCTTTATTCGAAAAACTCCAAACAGAATTCAAAACACTAAATAACACCGACCTTAAAAAATTTGAAGAAATTATTAACGAAACCAAAAAGGAACTAAAAGATCGAGTAGCAAACTTTGACTCTCCTTTAAAGGAAATCGTGAACTTGATAAATAAAGAATCTCCAAAGATTAAGGGCCATATAAAATCTTCTTCTACCTTAAAAAGCCATAGAAAAATTAACACTTTGGATTTAACAAAAGAGGTTATTAAAAATTTGGTGAACTCCAACACCAAGCACCTAGTAGATTGGACAAGATATGATTGGACAAAAATTAACGTGTTTGTTCATGTGCTTGACATAACCTTTAAAAAACTAGAAACAGGTGAGTTGGTAACTTTCAGTATAAATGACTTTTACGACATTCTTCATTTTGTTTATGTCCAACCTGAAGACACATTTTGGACTCTTGAAACTAGATGGAATACTTTATTATCCTCAAATAGCTTAGGCTCCATAATATATAAAGAAAACCTTTAACCCTATTGGGATTTCTGTTAATGAAACATTACGCCCCTCAAAACATACCCCCGTTAGGCGTAGGCTTAGAGTACGCCTCCATATCATTTGAAGCTATGCTTCGGAGCAAACCCAACAGGCAACAACAAGAGTAAAATTTACCTCCCAACATTAAACGAGGGTAAATTATTCGTATTTTTACCTTCGAATGAAACTAAACTGTAAAACTTACCCTCGTTTATGAGCAGCTTCGACAAAGCCATTCCGTACAACAGCCTTCCACTACTTCCGCCAAAAGCAGACTTAGAAACAAAGGAAATATTGAGTAAAACAATTACGGCTAGTAGAGCATTGGCTCAATTAAATGGTGCGATTAAAAGTCTGCCTAACCCCAGTATATTTCTTGACTCTCTTCATTTACAAGAAGCAAAAGCAAGTTCTGAAATTGAAAACATTATAACCACTAATGACGATTTATATCAATCTGTGGTGGCCGATAAGAAATACAGCAGCTCTGCAATCAAAGAAGTCATTTCTTATAAAGAAGCGCTTTGGCTTGGATTTGAAAGGCTCAAGAAAAAACCATTCATTACAACCAATTTGTGCATTGAACTTGTACAATGTATCAAACAAAATACGGCTGGTATCAGAACCTCTACCGGAACTACCCTTTCAAATTCCAAAGGAGAAGTAATTTACACGCCTCCAGCGGGAGAAGATGTGATTCGTGAAAAGCTTGCAAATCTTGAAACGTTCATTAATGAAAATAACACCTTAGACCCTCTAATAAAAATGGCCATCTCACATTACCAATTTGAGGCTATTCACCCTTTCGCTGATGGTAATGGTAGGGCTGGCAGAATCTTGTTATTGCTTCAACTTAAGATGGAGCAACTATTGGACATTCCGGCATTGTTTTTAAGTGAGTATATTATCAAACATAAAAACCAATATTACAAAGGGTTAAGGGCCGTTACAGAAAATAACAATTGGTCAGAATTTATTATCTACATGCTTGACATGGTAGAGCAAACGTCAATAAAAGGATTGCACAGACTTGAATCCATTATCAAGTTAATGGAAACAACTGGAGAAGAAATAAAAGAGAGGCTCCCAAAAGTTTATTCTAAAGATTTAGTTGAGGTTATTTTTAAACTTCCTTACACTAAAAAGCAAAATCTAATTGATCTCGATCTTGGAACCTCAAAAACAGTTGGCAATTATTTAATGGCATTAGAGGGCCATGGATTCTTAACATCCGTTAGAGTAGGGAAAGAAAAATTATATCTCAATCAAAAACTGATGAATCTTTTAGAAAAATAAAGGATTCAATAGATTATAATTACACAAAAAAGCCGCTTCCCTTAACAGAGAAGCGGCTTTTTATTTTTAGAATACTAGTCTAGTGGTTGTGTCCAGCATGGTCGTCATGCTTGTGACCTTCGTGAGATTCTTCTACTTCTTCTACTACATCTTCAGAAACTTCCATTTCTGTTACAACTTCTGTTTCTTCAACAGTAGTTTCTGTTGCTTTGTCTGCAGCACTACCACAGCTAGACATTGCCAATGCACCAAAAACAAGCATTGCAGCTACTCCGAAATTCAAAATTCCTTTTTTCATGTGTTTTCTTTTTAGGTTCCTCACAAATCTAGCAAAAGCAATCAGTGCTTCAAAATGCTATGGGTATTTAAAAAATAAGCTGAATAGCTGAAAATCAAGCCAAAGAGAAGTACAAAGGTTTTTGTTTTCGACCTAAATAGGAATACCTTTGTGTTCCTTAAAAGAAAAAATACAATGGATACAGTTATGACTGATACTTTTGGAATGGTGGAAGCCCTAAACAAATTGGGGATTAAAGATACCAATGCAGGAACATCTACAGGTGTAAATTGGCTAGAGGCAAAGGGCGATACTATCGCTTCTTACTCTCCGGTTGATGGTAGCTTGATTGGGAATGTTGTTGCTACAACTCCCGAACAATACGATGAAGTAATTGCCAAAGCGCAAGAAGCTTTCAAAACTTGGCGCTTGAAGCCTGCTCCACTTAGAGGTGAAATCGTTCGCCAGTTTGGTGATAAATTAAGAGAGCTGAAAGAGCCTCTTGGGAAATTGGTTTCTTACGAAATGGGGAAATCTTACCAAGAAGGTTTGGGAGAGGTGCAAGAGATGATTGACATCTGTGATTTCGCAGTAGGTCTTTCACGTCAATTGCATGGTTTAACAATGCACTCTGAGCGTCCATCGCACAGAATGTACGAACAGTACCACCCATTGGGGATTGTAGGAGTTATTTCTGCATTCAATTTCCCAGTAGCGGTTTGGGCTTGGAACACAGCATTGGCTTGGGTTTCTGGTGATGTATGTGTTTGGAAGCCGTCAGAAAAAACACCTTTGTGTGGTATCGCTTGTCAAAACATTATTGCTGAAGTATTGAAAGAAAATGACCTTCCAGAAGGTATTTCTTGCTTGGTAAATGGCGATTATGTGATTGGCGAATTGATGTCGAATGACAAACGTGTTCCTTTGATTTCAGCAACCGGTTCTACGCGTATGGGTAGGAAAGTTGGTGAAGCTGTGGGACGTAGATTAGGACGTTCTTTATTGGAGTTAGGAGGAAACAATGCAATTATTGTTACACCTAATGCAGATTTAGAAATGACCATTATCGGAGCTGTATTTGGAGCTGTAGGTACTTGTGCTCAGCGTTGTACTTCTACGCGTAGATTAATCATACACGAAGATATTTACGATAAAGTTACTGAGAAATTGGCTGCAGCATATGGCCAATTGCGTATTGGTAATCCTTTGGACGAAAACAACCATGTTGGTCCATTGATAGATACTGATGCGGTGAATATGTACACCTCTGCTTTGGAGCGTGTAAAAGCCGAAGGTGGAAACCTACTTGTTGAAGGTGGTGTATTGACTGGCGAAGGTTACGAAAGTGGCTGTTACGTGAAGCCTGCTATTGCAGAAGCGAAGAACGAATATGAAATCGTACAACACGAAACATTTGCGCCAGTCTTGTATTTGATGAAGTACAAGACTATTGAAGAAGCGCTAGCAATCCAAAATGGCGTTGCTCAAGGGCTTTCTTCTGCAATTATGACTACGAATATGCGCGAGAGTGAATTGTTCCTTTCACAAGCTGGTTCTGACTGTGGTATTGCCAATGTAAACATTGGTACTTCTGGAGCAGAAATTGGTGGTGCTTTTGGTGGTGAAAAAGACACTGGTGGTGGACGTGAGTCTGGATCTGATGCTTGGAAAGTTTACATGCGTAGACAAACCAACACGATCAATTACTCTAATACGTTGCCATTGGCACAAGGAATTAAATTTGATTTATAATCAAGGCATTCTATAAATTTAAAAAGCCCTTCTGGAAACAGAAGGGCTTTTTTTTAGTTCTAAATATAAATTCAGAAATCAGAACTCTTACATCCTTCCAATTATTCTTTTACAACCTTGAATGTTTTAGTGCTCTTATCGACTACTAATCTCAAGAAATACAATCCATTTGGTACATCGTTCAAGTCAACAGTAATCTTGGTTTTATCAGCCTTTACCGCTTCCATCAAAATCTTGTTTCCAAGGATATCAAAAACTTCGTAGGTGGCCGTATTCGCATCCTGCAGATTTACATCTAACACAACCAGTCCCTGCGTAGGGTTCGGATAAACCAACCAATCATTAACATTGGTTTCAAAAGCTGCAATGGATAATTTTATATCACCCCAAATCGCTTTAGCGGCATCAAATCCAACAATATCATACTCCTCAAGGTCGTCATAATCGAAAGGGTAAAAATCGTTTAGGCCAAAATAGGCTTCCGTTATCTCGCCAAAATACTCAAACTCATTGTTTAGCGCATAGGCCTCTGCTACAGTAGTGTAATTCCCTCCTCCGTTGTGGTAAGAAACATTCTTATAAAGGTTGTTTGATACAGCGTTATTGTAAGCCTCGGTAATGGTGGCACTATTGTAATTCAACACTCTGTGATGGTAAGCATGCGCAAGTTCATGCAAAACCATATAAGGCTGATTGGCTTTAGTCCAATTAACGAAATTGGTCACATTAGAAATCTCCACACATTTGGCCTTTGCAGGTTCATATCCATTATCAATTAACCAATCTCTACTGGGATGGTATTGTGCTGCCCCTGTCGTTGTATTCCAATCCACAAAAATTGGTACTGCTTTCAAAGAGTCGATGACCAATTGGTCGATATTGAATTGCGTAATTTCAATAAGGCTCGTCTCCAAAATATCCAACGCTTCGAATGTTGAGGCCGAATCATTAATGACCGCCCTGTCTTCAACCAAGACATCAAACCCCGCGAAACTATAATTGCTATAGCCGTTAACGGTTAATTGGGCCATGCTGCTGAAAGAAACCAATAAGGCTCCTAGAATAAAAGAGAGTATGTTTTTTTTCATGCTATTTTGAATACGTTTCCTGCGCAGCATATTCTACAATGCTGTTAACCGCTTTTTTGAAAGGTAGGGTAAATCTTACTTCGAACAGCAGCAATCAGAATTCTTAAATTCTATTGAGTCTATTCAATCAACTTTGGCGGAAAAAATTTAGAAACAATATACCCTACCAGCATTGCCAAAGCGAAGGAAGGTGCAAGCACATCTAGCTCTTTAAAATAAGGCCCTATTCCTTCCATATTCGCTACTACAAACTTGAAAAATATTACAGAAAAGAAACCTGTAATCATAGAGGCAATGGCTCCTTTTTCGGAGTAGCCTTTCCAGAAAAGCGAAAGAATAATTACCGGGCAAAACGTAGCCGCAATACCAGACCAACCAAAAATCATAATCCAAAAAACTTGTCTATCGGGGTAGAGATTGTACAGCAGAATGGCAATACCCAGTGCGGCCAATGCCATGGCAACAGTAACCAATCTTGAGAATTTTGTTAGGTCTTCATCCTTTAAATCTGGTCTGAAAATGTTCTGGTAGAAATCGCGCGTAATGGCACTCGATGCTAAAATAAGCAGCGAATCAATCGTTGACATGATAGCAGAAAGTACAATGGCAATAAATATGGCCACCAAGACGGTTGGTAAAAATTCGTGGGTAATCATGCTCAATACATTTTCTCCTCCTGTACCCAATATTGCTTCCGGGTCCTGCCCTTCTGTGGTGAAATAAATCCGCGCCAAAATACCAATGGTAACTGCAGCAGCATCTGTCAACAAAGTAAACAGTAAAGCCACAGGCTTCCCTTTGTCAATTTCTCCTTCGCCTTTGATAGACATAAAACGCACATACACTTGAGGAGAGCCCAAGAAGCCCAACCCAATCATAGAGAAACCAAGAATGGTAGCTATGTTCATCCAAACATCATCGCTCTTCCCCATTATCTGGGTCAGTTTGGGATCAATTGCATTTAAGCCTTCTGTAATTCCTGCCCCATGATCCATAGAAAACCACACAACGATGGGTAATAGTACCAATCCGAAAAACATCAATATGCCTTGGAACAGATCCGACCATACAGCAGCAACAAATCCCCCCAGAAAAATATAGACCAGCACAATTCCAAAACCGATCAAGGCTCCAATCTTATAATCGATATTCAATAGCGATTGAAAAGCAATTCCAGTAACATCCATCTGCGATGCCACATAAATAACAACAAAGACCACCAAGACCGATGCGGATATGATTCTAAGCGTATTTGAAGCCGATTTAAAGTGGCTTTGTAAATAATCTGGGATAGTTATAGACTTGTACTCGTCAGACCGTCTTTTAAAGCGTTTTGCCATAAATTGCCAGGACAGAAAAACTCCAAGCAACTCACCCGCAACAACCCAATATCCAGAATAACCCGCCATGGCCCCCATACCGGTTAAGCCAATCAAAAGCCAACCCGATTCTCCCGTTGCTCTAGCAGAAAATGCCACAGCCCAAAAGCCCATTTTCTTGCCTCCCAAATAATAATCGCTCATACTTTTAACCTTACGAGAAGCCAGTATCCCGATTAAAAATAAAATGGCAACATAAATAAGTAAGACAATGATTTTGGTAGCCATGGGTTTTACGATTTTTCGATTGAATTCTCCAGAGGAGGATGAATCCTTAAAACTAGACAATATTATTTGGCGAGGCTACTTGATGAATTTCCAAGGTAAAAGGACCTGTCGACCATGCTGTATTGTATTGATTATAAGATATATAAGTCCAATTTAATTTATGATTAAGAACCAATAAATGCTGCAACGGCTAATCCAATTTCACTTTTCAAGTCAATTATTCCACGCGATACAATCCCACGAAGGCCAGGGAACACTAATTTCCAAAGCCTGTCCGTCTAGTGACAGGTCTAAAATAAAAAAGCATTCAGGTATTTTTTTATATTATCGGTCTAGTCAACATTTGTCCGTATATTGTTGGGAGAAAATTCTTTGAAACATGGAAAAAAATAAAATCGAGCTAAAAAATGGAATCCTTATTTTTGGATTGATTGGGGGCTTTTTCTTACTGTTCGTTGCCATAGACCAAGCAGATAATACCTATCTGCGAATGCTCAACTTTTTCTTTGTTGGATATGGTATCAACCGAAGCATTAGTAGTAAGGTGAAACAAAGTTCAGATAATTACCTAGAAGCTCTTGCTTCGGGTATGCTTACAGGTGTTATAGGAGTTCTTCTCAGTATTATTGGTTTAATGGCCTATTTTGCCCTTTTAGGAAATGCAATAGATGTAGCGGATTTTGCTCCTTCCTTTATTGCTGGTGATGTTGTAAGTGTTTTTCCATACTGCTTTGCCTTACTCATAGAAGGTATTGCATCTTGTGCGGTCACTTCTTTATTATTGATGCAATACTGGAAAAAGAATTAAAGCCAAACATCCGTATAGGTCCTCGCTCCCACGGGCTTGTATCGCCTGGTAACAAACAGTTTAGTTCAAGCTCCTGTATACTTAAGATCCTATTTCGCTTTCAAGTAAGTTCTTCCTCACGATAATCGCGCGGGAGCAGAGCGGTTCTTACATCCTTCTGAAATCTAAATTCAACATTCCGAAATCGGAAATCAAAATCCACAAAAAAACGCCCCTTGGTTTCCCAAGAGGCGTTTCGATATATTCGATTGGAATGTGTTTTAGCTTTTCAATGCTTCCGCACCACCAACTATTTCCAATATTTCGTTTGTAATCGCTGCTTGTCTTGCCTTGTTGTAAGTCAATTTCAAGTTATCGCGTAAGTCACCAGCATTGTCCGTTGCCTTGTGCATAGCAGTCATACGTGCACCATGCTCAGAAGCATTCGAGTCTAAGATAGACTTGTACAATTGTGTTTTTAAAGACTTAGGAATCATATCCAATATGATTTGCTCTTTTGCCGGCTCGAAGATATAATCGCCAGCATTTGCTGTTTCACCATCTTCTAAAGCAGCAGGCACTACAGGCAAGAACTGCTCTACAGTAGCTGTTTGTACTGCAGCGTTTAGAAACGCGTTAAATACCACCTCTACATGATCGAATTCGCCTGCGACAAATGCAGCCATAATGCTTTCTGCAATAGGTGCAACATTAGCATACGTCAACGCATCGTACACATTGTTATGCTCTGCATACAACATGTCCTTTTTCGCAAAATACTCAGCTGCTTTTTTACCAATCGCAAGCACCTTCACTTCTTTACCTTCGAATTTCGAAGCTATAGTAGCATTAGTCTTCTTGACGATATTCGCATTAAAAGCACCACACAAACCACGGTTAGAATTGATAACAACCATCAATACTTTTTTAATCTCACGTTCCTCGGCATAAGCACCAGAAGTGCTATCCTCCATAGAAGAACTAAGACTTGCCAGTAAGCCACTTAGTTTGTTTGCGTATGGGCGCAACTGAACAATCTTATCCTGTGCACGTTTCAACTTTGCAGCAGATACCATTTTCATGGCAGATGTAATCTGCATTGTTGATTGTACAGAGACAATTCGGTTACGTATTTCCTTTAAGTTCGCCATTTTTGTTACGAATTCGGAATTATAATAGGGTCGGCAAAAGCCGACCCATTAAATGCTATTTATTGTATTTCGCTGAAAGTTCAGCAGCAACCTTTTCCAAAATATCAGTTGCTTCGTCTGTTAATTTACCTGCACGCAAAGCGTTCAAAGTATCTTGATGCTTTGCTTTCAAGAAAGAAAGGTATTCTGTTTCGAACTCGCGTATCTTTTTTACAGGAACCTTAGTCAAAAGACCTTTAGTACCTAAGTAAATAATAGCAACCTGCTCTTCTACAGCCAACGGAGAGTTCAAACCTTGCTTTAAGATCTCAACATTACGTTGTCCTTTGTTAATTACAGACATTGTTGCTGCATCCAAATCAGAACCAAACTTAGCAAATGCTTCAAGTTCACGGTACTGAGCCTGATCCAACTTCAATGTACCAGATACCTTTTTCATTGATTTGATCTGAGCGTTACCACCTACACGAGATACAGATATACCTACGTTAATAGCTGGACGAACACCAGAGTTAAACAAATCACCATCCAAGAAAATCTGACCATCTGTAATCGAAATTACGTTGGTAGGAATGTATGCAGAAACATCACCCGCTTGCGTTTCGATAATTGGTAATGCAGTTAAAGAACCACCACCTTTTACCATGCCTTTCAAAGATGCTGGCAAATCGTTCATGTCTGCCGCAATGGTGTCAGACTGGTTGATTTTTGCAGCACGCTCTAACAAACGAGAGTGTAAGAAAAATACATCTCCTGGATATGCTTCACGACCTGGAGGACGTCTCAAAAGAAGAGAAACCTCACGGTAAGCTACCGCTTGTTTAGATAAATCATCATATACGATCAATGCAGGACGACCTGTATCGCGGAAAAATTCACCAATTGCAGCACCTGCAAATGGAGCGTAAAACTGCATTGGAGCAGCTTCAGAAGCGTTGGCAGCTACAACAACCGTGTAAGCTAATGCTCCTTTTTCTTCCAATGTGTTTACAATACCTGCAACTGTAGATCCTTTTTGCCCAATAGCAACATAGATACAGAAAACGGGTTCTCCTTTATCGTAAAATTCTTTTTGGTTCAAGATGGTATCCAATGCAACAGATGTCTTACCTGTTTGACGGTCACCAATAATCAACTCACGCTGACCACGACCTACCGGAATCATTGCATCAATTGCTTTGATCCCTGTTTGCAAAGGTTCAGCAACTGGCTCACGATAGATAACACCTGGAGCTTTACGCTCTAAAGGCATCTCGAACGTTTCGCCTTGAATAGGACCTTTACCATCGATTGGGTTACCAAGTGTGTCAACAACACGACCTAACATACCTTCACCTACGTTAATAGATGCAATACGCTTAGTACGCTTTACAACATCACCTTCTTTAATATTTTTTGAAGCACCTAAAAGTACAGCGCCCACGTTGTCCTCTTCCAAGTTTAAAACGATACCCTGAAGGCCGTCTTCAAACTCAATCAATTCACCGGACTGTACATTGTTCAATCCATAAATACGTGCAATACCGTCACCCACTTGTAGAACGGTACCTACTTCTTCCAATTCAGCTTCAGATTTGAAACCTGAAAGTTGTTGTCTTAAAATCGCTGATACTTCAGCTGGTTTAACTTCTGCCATTTTTGTCCGGATTAGGATCCCTTAGGGATTAAAACTTCGGTTGATATGCGTTTTTTGAAAATGCTCTTCTTAATTGACCGATTTGGTATGCAATAGAACCGTTGAATTGTTTGTTATCAACGTTTAATACAAATCCGCCAATCAATTCTGGATCAATCTTTTCTGTAATATTTACAGAACCTCCTGTTACTTCTTCGATCTTAGTTACTAGTTCTTTTCTAGTTCCTTCGTCTAAAGCAGTAGCTGAAACAATAGAAGCCACAAAAATATTCTTTTGCTTGTTGTACAAGCTTAAGAATGAACTCGCGATTGCTGCTAGAATCCCTTCTCTTCTTTTAGAAGTAATGATGCGTAAAAACGCAAAGGTGATCTCACCAATTTTACCTGCAAATACATCATTGATGATTGCAAGTTTTTTCTCGGTATTGATGATCGGAGAGTTCAACAAAATAGAAAACTCGCGATTCTCTTCAATTGTCGAAGCAATCAATGCCATGTCTGCCTTACAGTCTTCTAGCTGCTCCTTTTCTGAGGCAAGATCTAAAAGAGATTTGGCATAACGAAATGCTGCTCTAGTTCCTTTCATACTATAAACTGCTCTGCAGTATTATTAGTTCAATGTTACTTCTTTCAACAAGTTTCCAGCAAATTCTTTTTGCTTGTCTGCATTGTCAAATTCTTTGCGAATTACTTTTTCAGCAATTTCGATAGAAAGTTCAGCCACTTTGTTTTTCAACTCAGTAATAGCTGCCATTTTTTCATTTTCGATACTTGCCTTAGCATTAGCGATCATCTTATCACCTTCTGCACTTGCAAGACCTTTCGCATCAACAATCATTTGCGCTTTCAACTCACGTGCTTCTTTCAACATTGCATCGCGTTCTGCACGTGCTTCGTTTAAGATACGTTCGTTGTCTGCTTGCAAATCGGCCATTTCATTTCTGGCTTTTTCTGCTGACTCTAATGCGTTTGTGATAGATTCTTCACGTGCTTTTACAGCTCCTAAAATAGGCTTCCAAGCAGCTTTACGTAAAATTACCAATAGGATAAGGAAGGTAATACCTGTCCAAAAAATTAAGCCTAACGAGGGGGTAACTAAATCCATTTCTTATAATTTAAATCTTTCTTTTTTGTGTAACAATCACCTGCAAGCAATCCTTGCAGGTGATTGTAAAAATTCCAAGGATCTTAACCTTGCAACAATGCTACTACTACACCAAAAAGGGCAACACCCTCAACTAAGGCAGCAGCAATAATCATCGCTGTTTGAATTTTTGCACTAGCTTCTGGCTGACGAGCGATAGCTTCCATCGCAGATCCACCAATTTTACCAATACCTAAACCTGCACCTATAACGGCAAGTCCAGCACCAATTGCAGCAATTGTTCCAGTCATCTCAATATATATTTAGTTACACAAATTATACAAACACTACGCTAGTGTGCTTCTTCTACAGCACTACCAATAAACAATGCTGTTAACATTG
>JBLHRE010000042.1:0-12024 GCA_047625765.1 Flavobacteriales bacterium | reverse complement strand
AACGCCAAATTGCAATTTATATTCTGCAATAAGCCCATCTATTTCTAACAACATACCTTGCCAAGCTCCTGAAAACATTGAACTATTGGTGTCTTTTCCTAAAAGTAAAATTTCTTTATCAGGAATAGATAAGAGCGGCAAATTACCCGTAAAGTGATGCATTGCATCTAGGCGCATTTGCAAACCAGGACTTATTCCTCCTCCTTGATACTCGCCATTCGCATTTAAATACTCGTACGTAATGCATGTACCTGCATCAATAACCAAGCTTGATTTGTTTGGAAAAAGCAAATAGCTTCCTACTGCAGCAGCAATTCTATCCCTGCCTAAAGTTTCTGGAGTATTGTAGTTGATGGAAATGGGTAATGGAGTGTCATTATTTAAGATCAGCTTGAAAAAATCTTCAGAAATAAAGCCAAAATCCTGCGTTTTTCGGGTTGAAGAGATGATTACGGAAGAAATATCAGGAAATTTTAAAATTATTTTGCGCCAAAAATCGGCATCAAAATCCATCGAATTCATCTCTTCCAACAGTATACCATGCTCAAAAAGAGCAAGTTTAACTCTGGTATTCCCTATATCCACCACTACATTCATAGACTCTATTTTTAGAAAAATCAAAAATACCAATTCAAAACTGTAAAACATGTTGCAGAATTAAAAAAACCTCTTACATTTGCACCCCTAATGCTGGTGCCATAGCTCAGTTGGTAGAGCAATGGACTGAAAATCCATGTGTCCCTGGTTCGAATCCTGGTGGCACCACTAGCAGAAAAAAGCCTTGAAGATTTCTTCAAGGCTTTTTTTGTGTCTTTTTCTCAATCGAATTCTCAATCGAAAGAAGCTCTTCGTAACACAGACGCTGAAATTTATAACCACGAAGCTTCGACTGCTTTTAATGTTATTGGAATCTCAGATTCCTATACTATGAAGGTGTAGACAATAGTCTACTCCTAGCATTATTCCTTTTTGTTCACTCTACGCTTAATGGGGGGCTTCTCTTTATCTTTTCTTCTAAGCGTTAAAAACGCTCACCTTTTCCGTTAACGCTATCGCTCATCCGAGGACGAGTCAGGGGTATTTCTTATGCTACGTAACACCCCCTTTGTTAGAATCTCATCATTTAATTTCAACCCCCTATCTAGCATAAAAAACATAAATAGCGGCAACAGATTTAATCCAATCAAAATACCATTAGCCTCACTATTATAAAATATCATATAATTTAAATCAAATAATTCATATGACAAACCAAATCTAAACGCTGAATCTCTATCTATGTAATATGGCATAATTTCTACTCCATAACTAAAAACATAAAAGAATCCAAAAACCTTAATTTGTGTAATTTGAAGTAAGGAAAAAAGCTTATTTACATTTATATACCTACGTATCTTATTGCTCGATTTCGAAAAAATCACTTCCCAATTTGCTGCCATCATGTACAAAGACAATACTATTAATGGAATTATTAATAATAGCTCCTTTAGCTGAACATCTTCATCTGAATTTAATATTCCGAAAAATGCTATTATAAACCCTACAAAGTTTATAAGAATAAAATAAGCGGAGAGACATAATAGCGTATACAATCTACTTTTCTCTTTATTCTTCTTGTGGTCCATAAAATTTTTCTGGTTCTGTTATTTCTTTATATCTAGCTTGAATGGTTTCTGAAACCACATTAATTGCATCTTTAAAAACATTACCGAGTTCTTTGAAATCAATAAAATTATTCTCCGTTCCGAATTTACCTTCTGATTCAACATCTTCTTCACTACCCAAAGATAATTGGGAGCCATATTGTGTTATGTTTTTCTCAACTTCACTTTGATATATAATTATTTCCGCATTAACCCCTCCAATCATATCATTCCCTACACCCACATCTCCTCCTACACCAAGTCCTTTTCCAGAATTAAAATTAACAAACACACCAGCACCTCCTATTGGGACATCCCCAATCTCAAGGTCTTTCGATACACCAATTCTTAGCACATCTTTTCCTCTTGTAGATTTTTCAATAGGATCTGCATGAGACGCAGTAATCATTGTCTCCTTGAATGTTTCCCGACCGTCATATAAAAATGACATAGCCCAATTAAACAAAGCACCTGTCACAGGGTCAAATTCTTTCCCTTCCAATTCAATCCCATCAACAACCCTATTCTCAGAAAAAGCATAAGGAGAGTTATGAGGGTATTTATCAGAAAGAGGGTCTAAAGACAAGAACCTACCCAGTCTCGGGTCGTGCATACGGTATTTGTAGTTAATGGAGTTTCCAAGACCCTTAATCTCATTGTCCATTTCCTGTCCTTGGAAGCCATAGCGGTAAGAACCAAGATTAAATTGGCGTCCGGGCATTGGAGAGCCGAAGGGATAGCAGATATTTAGAGTGTTTGGCATCGTTTTACTTGCTTTGCAATGCACAATTTAAGAAACTATTTCAATAAAAAACCCCCACATCTCTGTGGGGGGTTTCAAGTACTAACCAAAACTCTAAAACCTTTTGGCTCTTTTTTAAAGCGTTAAAAACGCTTATCTTATTTCATCCTCGCTAACGCTATCGCTCAAACGAGGACGAGAGGGGGTTATTGGCAAATACGAACGTGAAGAAATGACCCCTTCCATCGAAGCGGCTGTTAAACTGGCTAATCTCCTTGATACTACAGTGGCTTATCTACTTGGCGAAAACAAAGATGCTGAGCTATTAAAAGACCCTGCAATGTTCAAACGGCTGCAAGAGATTGAAAACTTGTCTCAGGACGATAAAAATGGGGTGCTTTACGCTCTAGACAACTTGCTTAAAGCTGCTAAATTTAAAAGTCTGTAAATAGAAAAACCCAACCTTTTACAGTTGGGCTTCTCTTTATCTTTTCTTCTAAGCGTTAAAAACGCTTATTTCATTCCATCCTCGTTTCCATTATCGCTCAAACGAGGACGAGGAGGGGATTCGCATTCAATTGTTAATTGTTTTTTCACGGTCACCCATTTTACACCATCTAAATAATAAGTCAGTCTTAGCTGAAAGGTTTCAATTGAATCGTTTGCATAAATAAAATAATTAAACGTACTATCCTTTGGGAAATCAATAACGACCCCTTCATCACTATGAATACTAAACTTCGAAGTTAACTTAGGTGGGGTTGCAATATCTATCTCTAAAGCAATAGTATCGCCCAAAAAATGATTAGACTTCTCCCAAATCAAATGAATCCAAGGACTTCCAATAAATGGTTTCTGAGGAATTCCATCAATATATGCTAATCCAAAACCTAATTCCCCATCAATCGTGTAATGACCATATTCCGTGATATGATTTGTATTACAGTCTATGATATAAAAATATTTTAAAGCCTTATTTTCATATCTACCTTCAACAACCTCATTATCACACTTACAACTTATCAAAGCCGTAACTAATATTAGATTAAATATTTTATTCCTTGTCCCCATGATAATCAACTGTATCTGTTGAAACGGCATCTGTTTCATTAAAAGTAACTTCACCTTCAATACGTAAATAATTCCCCTTACATGACAGACAATGCACAGAAGAAACATCATCAACTGCTGCCCCTTGATAGTCCAAAATACTTTTAAGTTTATTAACCATCCCTAAAACTTTCTTAGCACTAACTTTACCATCAAGTGTATTCTCACTTTGATTCTTCATCGCAGTCCCTATCAATGACATTATACTACTGAACTCGCCAAAATCAAATGACCCATAAACCTCTCCATCCGTTTTTGTCCCAGGTGAATTCTCATTAGTGCTTTGAGAACCATAAACAACAAGACCAGCAATAGCAGGGAAGGATTCTTCCAGTGAAGTATACCAATTTCTTTCTTTACCCCTCAACTCTCCTGTCGTAGTTGTAACTGAATTCCCGTCACCTTGACTAAAGTCTACAGTAACATATTCAGCAATATCATAGTCCTGAGTAATTTCAGTTGGGTTTTTATCATAAACATACAATGACGAATAACCAACAATTTCTTTCATCACTTTATCCTCATCTATAATTTTAATCATTGATTTATCTCCGTTATTATCAATCACAGTTAAATATGTGATTTTTTTCTCTCCTTCCTTATCGATAAAATAAACTGGGTTACTCCCCGCGTATGAATACGGACTTTGACTTGCAAATTGGTTCGCTAACGGATCCACACTCCACCACCTTCCCAATCTCGGGTCATACCCTCTCGCTCCAAAATCTACATGGTTTCCAAGACCTTTGATTTCGTTGTCGTTTTCCTTGCCATTAAACCCATAACGGTATAACCCTGGGTTGTATTTTCTTCCAGGCATGATAGACCCGCCCGGATAGTAATCTGCTAAGCTTACGATATCATAAGTCATATTTGTAGAATCCTCCACATTATTAGGTTTGAAAGTCGCTCGTACATTGCCTAAGTGATCTTTCAACTCAAAGGTTAAAACACTGGGTATGGTCAAATATGTAATATCCAGAATCACCTCTTCTTCTATTTCATCAATTTCAATAGAAACTATCGTTTCTAAATTCGATTCTAAGTTAGTAATTTCTCTTACAGTTCTGTCTGGAGTATCAATACCTCCTAAAATCCAACCCAATAAATCTCCATTTACAGTAATCGTAGCAGTACTATTCTAGTCTTATGAATGAATTCACCCATCAATTCAAAACCCTATTACTCTGCTCTGTTTTCTTACCTTTGCAGCCGGTAAAGCAAGAATCTGTTATGGGCGCAAAAAAAGTAGCATTAATCATACTAGATGGATGGGGGAAAGGAAAAGGTGATGCAGCAGATGCAATTGCTCATGCCAACACGCCTTATATCGATAGTCTTTACAAACAATATCCGAATGCCGAACTACTAACCGATGGCGAACATGTGGGTTTACCCATTGGGCAGATGGGAAACTCCGAAGTGGGTCATTTAAATATTGGTGCTGGCCGTGTTGTTTTTCAAGATTTACAGCGTATTAACAGCGCAGTAGAAGACAGATCTTTCTTCGAAAACCCAACAATTCTAGAAGCTTTAGAAACAGCCAAACAACGCAATTGCAAATTGCATTTTGTTGGATTGGTTTCTGATGGTGGTATTCATTCGCATCAAAATCACTTGTATGCACTTTGCGATTTAGCTGAGCAGAAAGGCTTGAAAAAAGTTTTCATCCATGCTTTTACGGATGGTAGAGATACCGACCCTAAAAGCGGCTTGGGCTTTCTAAATAAGTTGCAAAAACACATTAATACCTCTTCTGCCAAAATTGCGACTGTAATTGGTCGCTACTTTGCCATGGATAGAGACAACCGCTGGGAGAGAGTTGCACAAGCGTATCATCTAATGTGTTCTGGGAAAGGAACTGCCGTGAAATCTGTTTCAGACGGAATGGAAGCTTCATATGCAAATGGTATTACCGATGAATTTGTACAGCCAATGGCTTTAGATGCATCTGGGACCATAGAGGCGAATGATGTGGTGATCTGTTTTAATTTCAGAACAGACCGATGTAGAGAAATTACCGCTGCACTTACACAAAAAACATTTCCAGAAGAAAATATGCAGCCATTGGATTTGCATTATTGCACCATGACCAAATACGATGCTTCTTTTAAGAACATACATATTGCATACGATAAAGACAACCTAGTAAATACCCTCGGAGAATTAATTGCAAGGGCAGGAAAGACGCAAGTTAGAATTGCAGAAACCGAAAAACACCCGCATGTCACCTTCTTTTTCTCTGGAGGAAGAGAAGCTTTGTTTGAAGGTGAAAAACGATTGATGGTAAACTCTCCTAAAGTTGCGACTTACGATATGCAACCAGAGATGAGCGCCTTTGAGGTTCGCGATACTATTTGTGAAGAAATAGACAGCCATCAACCCGATTTTATTTGCCTCAATTTCGCCAATCCAGATATGGTTGGACATACTGGGGATTTTGATGCCGTTTGTAAAGCCTTGGAAACGGTAGATGCATGCACACAAAAAGTGGTGATAAAAGCCTTAAAACACGACTATGCATGTATTATTATTGCCGACCACGGAAACGCAGATAAAATGATGAATGCCGATGGAAGTCCTAACACAGCTCACACCACCAACCCTGTACCTGTGTTCCTTTTAAATGCCGATAAAACAACAATAAGCAATGGCAAATTAGCTGACGTTGCTCCTACTATATTACACTTGATGGATATTCCTCAAGCAGAAGAAATGAATGGTAAATCTCTTATATAAGACCTATGAATTTAGACAACATCAATAAGTACATCGCAGAAAATAAAGAGCGCTTTTTAGAAGAGCTTAAGGACTTGCTACGTATCCCATCTATTAGCGCAGACCCTGCATACAAAAACGATGTAATGCATACTGCAGAAGTTGTTAAGCAACGATTGATTGAAGCAGGAGTCGATTTTGCTGAAATTTGCCCTACTGCTGGTTATCCAATTGTTTATGGAGAGAAAATTATAGATCCTGCTTTACCAACAGTTTTGGTGTATGGACATTACGATGTGCAGCCGGCAGACCCATTAGAATTGTGGGACGCTGATCCATTCGACCCTATAATCAAGAAAACCATTAAACATCCAGAAGGAGCTATTTTTGCTCGTGGTGCCTGCGATGATAAGGGGCAGATGTATATGCATGTGAAAGCATTGGAATTGATGAACAATACCGATGGTTTGCCTTGTAACATTAAATTGATGATTGAAGGTGAAGAGGAAGTGGGTTCTGAAAACCTAGGGACCTTTGTTAAGAATAACAAGGAAAAATTAAAGGCTGATGTTATTTTAATCTCAGACACGGGAATGCTAGCAAACGATATTCCATCTATTACAACGGGATTAAGAGGATTGAGCTATGTAGAAGTGGAAGTTACCGGCCCAAACCGTGATTTACACTCAGGCTTGTATGGCGGTGCAGTTGCAAATCCATTGAATATTCTTGCTCAAATGATTGCTTCTTTGCACGATGCCAACAACCACATTACCATTCCTGGTTTTTACGATGATGTTATTGAATTAACAGCTGCCGAAAGAGCCGAAATGGCAAAGGCACCATTTAATTTAGATGCTTACAAAGAAGCCTTAGACCTTTCTGATGTTCATGGAGAAAAGGGTTATTCAACGATGGAACGCAATTCTATTCGTCCAACTTTGGACGTGAATGGAATTTGGGGAGGCTATACAGGCGAAGGTGCTAAAACAGTTATTGCGTCTAAGGCTTTTGCGAAAATTTCAATGCGATTGGTTCCTGGGCAAGACTCTCATAAAATCACTGAATTGTTTTCAAATCATTTCAGAGCAATAGCACCTGCTTCTGTTAAGGTAAAGGTTTTACCTCACCATGGAGGAACGCCTTATGTTTCTCCTATCGACACAAAAGCATACCAATCTGCTAGTAAAGCAATGGAAGATACTTTTGGCAAGAAGCCTGTCCCGGTTCGTTCTGGTGGATCTATTCCAATTGTTGCTTTGTTTGAGCAAGAACTAGGTGTTAAATCTATTCTAATGGGCTTTGGTTTAGATTCTGATGCTATTCATTCTCCTAACGAGCATTTTGGAGTTTTCAATTACTTAAAAGGTATTCAAACTATTCCAATGTTCTTCAAGCATTTCTGTTCTTAAAACCACATTTATATTTTCTAAAAACGCCCCAATTTGGGGCGTTTTTTTTGTTTCATGAAATCGGATCTATCCTAGTATGTCAACCTCGATTTTTTTTTAGGGTCTATAGCAAAGAAGTATCGCCCCAGCATTTTCGCTTCCATAAAAAGTCAAAAGTCTGAAGGAAAGAGGTTAGAAATAAAAGTACTGAGCAATAGAAGTTCCCATGTTTTCTAGCAAATTCTCATATCAACACTCAAGCCTTCTTAAATCAAATGAACTTCGTCCTTCTATCCAGAAAAACAATCGCGACCTTAGCAAAATGAAATACATTTTTCTTTGCTTTTCCTTACTACTTTTAGCTTGTACCAATACAAATAACACTCATTCGGCAATGGACCAAGACACACCTCAATTCACCAATGCACTTATCGAAGAAACCAGCCCTTATTTATTGCAACATGCACACAATCCAGTAGATTGGCATGCTTGGAATGACGCAACTTTAGCAAAAGCAAAAGAGCAGAACAAACCCCTACTTATTAGCATTGGATATTCTGCTTGCCATTGGTGTCATGTTATGGAACACGAGTCCTTTGAGGATACTGCTGTAGCAGCAATTATGAACAAGTATTTTATCAATGTAAAAGTTGATAGAGAAGAGCGCCCGGATATTGACCAGATTTACATGACAGGTGTACAGTTAATGACTGGAAGTGGTGGTTGGCCATTAAATACGATTGCATTGCCCGATGGTAAACCTTTTTGGGGTGGTACGTATTTTAAAAATGAAGATTGGAAAAGAATCTTGACCCAATTGGCAGAATTGTACGAGAACGATTATGCTAAGGTGGAAGAATATGCATTACAATTGACACAAGGTATTGCACAAACCGATTTGATAAAACCAGCTGCTAAGAATACCGAATTCACTCAGTCGTTTTTAGCAACAAATTTTGAGGAGTGGAGCAGAAGTTTTGACAAGGTTGATGGCGGACACAAACGTGCGCCAAAATTCCCAATGCCCAACAATTACGAGTTCCTGCTGAAATACGGTCATTTAAGCAACAATGAAGAGGCCTTGGAACATGTGGAGCTCACCTTAAGCAAAATGGCCAATGGCGGCATCTACGACCAATTGGGTGGTGGTTTCGCACGTTACTCTGTCGATGGCTATTGGAAGGTGCCGCATTTCGAAAAAATGCTCTACGATAATGGGCAATTGATTGGACTATATGCTCGAGCTTATCAAAAATTCAAGAACCCTTTATTTAAGCAAGTCGTATCAGAATCTATAGCATTTATCAATAGAGAATTAAGCGATGTTTCTGGCGCGTTCTTTTCTGCATTGGACGCTGATTCGGAAGGCGAAGAAGGGAAATTTTATGTGTGGAAGATTGAAGAGTTGAAAAGCCTGCTTTTAGAGGACTACAAACTGTTTGCAGACTATTACCGTATTACAAAAGATGCCCTGTGGGAACATGGTAATCATATTTTGATGCAAACCGAAAAGCCTGAAAAAATTGCCAAAAAATATGATCTAGAATTACCTGCTCTAGAGATCAAAATTGAAAAACTGAAAACAAAATTGATGGCAGTTAGAGACCAGCGTGTAAGACCTGGCTTAGACGACAAGTGTTTGACCTCTTGGAATGCATTGATGTTATCGGGCTTGGCAGATGCTTATGCTGTTTTTGGAGAGCCCGAATATTTAGACCGCGCCTTGGCAAATGCAAACTTCTTGGTTGAAAAACAGCTAAGACAAGACGGTGGCCTTTGGCATTCTTACAAAGCGGGTAGGTCTACCATCAATGGTTATTTAGAAGATTATGCCGCAACTATCGAATCTTTCATCAAATTGTATCAAATCTCTTTGGATGAAAAATGGTTGCGTCATGCCAATGCTTTAAGCGCCTATTCCATCAAACACTTTTACAATGCTCAGTCAGGCATGTTTTATTTCACTTCGAATGAAGATGCGGCCTTAATTGCCCGTAAAATGGACGTGGATGATAATGTAATCCCTGCTTCGAATTCGATTATGGCAAAAAACTTAGCGAGCCTTTCTCTGTATTTCGACAATAAGAATTATGAGGACATAGCAAATCAAATGTTAAAGAACATGAAAGCTGGTTTCGAGAAATATCCTTCTGGTCATTCCAATTGGGGTCAATTGATTCTGGAAGATGTTTTCCCTAAATACGAGCTGATTGTTTGCGGTACAAATGCTGAAAGTGCACTGAACGAATTACGTCCGATGTATCTGCCCAATGTTTTGATAGGTGGCAGCAAAAAAGAAAGCAACCTTCCGTTGATGGAAAATCGCTTTGTAGAAAATGAGACGCTGATTTATTTATGTCAAGATAGAGTATGTAAATTACCTACTTCTTCTATGAAGGAAGCAATAGCTCAATTACCCTAATTAATTTAGTCCTTTGCTAATAAAATGATTGCACTTTCTCCTTTTTTTAATTGAGTTTGAAAAGGTAGATTATTCTCTCCATCAACAAGCAAAGCATTTACCGTATTGGGTGGTGATGTTCCATTATTTACTGCTTCAATCTTAATCTCCATACTATCACCCGTAAATGGTATTTCTAAGATCCGCTTCTTTTGCAGAGCTTCAAGGTTTTTATATTTCAACCTTCCATTAAGGTAAATGTTAATTTTATCATGATCTTCATAATATCCATCCCAGACGATAAGCACTATCTTTTCAGAAGTCCAATGGATACGCTTCGAATCTCCATGGCTTATTTTAGCACTCCTATTTAAAGCATCCTTAAAATCTACTAAATCCAAAATTGAAACACTCCCTACACTATCCATATTCGCATTCAAATCACCAGGTTTCATTGATTCTAGTTTAGCTGCTCCTGCCAACATTATTTGTCCCCCTGCACATTTCTCCCCATTATTATAATAACCTATAAAATCTCCTTTCAAAATATGGTTACCACCTTCCATATCAATGCTTAGATTGGTAACACTGACATAACAAAAAATAGCACCATCCGCATTAGATTTGGTGCTAAGATTCCTTGTCTCTCTAAAAGAAATTGTTTTTTTGGCTCTATCAATTGTACCTACTATTTCTGAAGTAGTACTATTCTTTCCATAAAAATCTGTAATCGAAACACCTACGATTGCGCCCGGTTTATTTTCAGAAAATTGCAACTTATAACTTAAGCTTTGACCACTGTCTGCCTTTAAATTACCAATAAATTCATAATTTATTTCTTGACTAAAATTAATGCTAGAAGAAAACAGTAATACAATCCAAATTCCAAGGTACACTTTCATCAATTACAATGTTTTTTGATTCATCATTGCAGAAGTACAAAATATTTTCTCTATAATTGTACTTAATAACTATAATTAATTAACCCAATTACTACTATGAAAAAATCATTACTAAGCTTGGCTATTTGCTTGGCCGTTGCTGTAAACTTTGCATATGCATCGTTTCCTGTTGTAAAAGCTCAAGAGTCAAATCAGACGGAAGTGGTCGCTACCGACAGTCAGATTCAAGCAGTAGAAGATGCTGGAGATATCAAGCTAACTAAGGAAGCAAGAAAAGAGTTTAGAAAAAACATTAAGGAACTTAGAAAGATTAACAAGAAAAATGGCGGTAATAATGAAATGCTAATTTCACTTATTCTTTTGGTTTTTCTAGGAGGAGTAGCTGCTCACCGTTGGTACGCAAGAAAACCAGCTGGCTGGAACATTCTTTTTATCCTAACACTTGGTGGATTTGGAATTTGGGCTCTTGTTGATTTGGTCAATATCCTTACAGATAATTTCTAATACAGACTATAATCTAAAAAAAGGTGCCAATAGGCACCTTTTTTTTGTTTAATCAATTATTTATTTCTTTGATTTTAAAGCTTGAAACTGCTTGAAGTAATAAGGTTCGAAGTAAGCTAGATTCTCAAATTGTTTCTCAACAAATTTCTTCTGAGCTGGGCTTGCTAAATATTTAGCCTCTGGGAAGAAGTCCTTGATGAACTTTGCATTGTCATGCTTAATTACTGCTTCGCATTTGTCGGCACCATCACCAATAAACACTATTTCTTGATTGTTCAATTCCTCACTAAAACTCGATGCGTCAATAATAAGCGCATCGGTTTTCGTTCGTTCTATACTATTACCATCGAACAAACAAGTATAGACCTCCATGCGTCTTGCATCAATCATAGGACAAATCAAACCTTTGGTAAACCAAGACTCTTGCACTGTTGCTTGCGCTATGCTTTGCAATGTTGGAATAGAAATTAAAGGAAGGTCCAAGGAGTAGGCTAAACCTTTTGCCGCAGAAATACCGATTCGCAAGCCCGTATATGAGCCTGGTCCAGAGCTTACAGCTATAGCATCCAGGTCAGAAACCTTCTTGCCAGCTTTAGTTAAAACCTCTAAAATA
>JBLHRE010000041.1:0-12026 GCA_047625765.1 Flavobacteriales bacterium | reverse complement strand
TAAGTGAAAAGCAAAAAGCACTTATTATATTACGGTACAGCTCCATGCCTGGCAGTTCGCGCCATCATTGGGGAACAGATATCGATTTAAACGATTTCTCCAATTCCTATTTCACTTACGGAAAAGGAAAAATAGAGTACCAATGGTTGCAAGCAAATGCTGCTAAATTTGGTTTTTACCAACCCTACACCAAAAAAGGGACAGAAAGAAGCTCTGGATATTCCGAAGAAAAATGGCATTGGTCTTATTTCCCTCTATCTAACACTTACCTAGAAAGCTTCCAAGAGCTTGTGAAAATCAAGGATATTCGTGGTTTTTACGGAGCTGCAACTGCCAAAGAAATAGACATTATTAACAAGTATGTCTTTGGTGTTGCAAAAAGCCCAAAATAAGCACCATCTAATCCTTCCATTTTTTACTTTTGCCCCATGGCAACACAAGAAGACATTTTCAAGAAAATTATCGCGCATTGTAAGGAATACGGTTTTGTATACCAATCGAGCGAAATATATGATGGTTTAAGCGCAGTTTACGATTACGGCCCTTACGGTGTCGAACTGAAAAATAACATCAAAAAATACTGGTGGGCTGCCATGGTACAAATGCACGAAGACATTGTTGGTTTGGATACTGCAATCTTTATGCACCCAACCACCTGGAAAGCTTCTGGCCATGTCGATGCTTTTAGCGACCCGCTAATCGACAACAAAGATTCTAAGAAAAGATATCGTGCCGATGTCTTGATTGAAGAGTATGTAGAAAAAATCAATCAGAAGATCGAAAAAGAAGTTGCAAAAGCTGCTAAGCGATTTGGCGATGCCTTCAATCGTAATGAATTTGTGAGTACCAATGGTAGAGTTTTGGAATACAAAACCAAAATGGACACCATTATCAATCGTATGGTTACTGCATTGGAAAGTGAAAACTTAGAGGATGTAAAATTATTGATTGAAGAATTGGGAATTGCTTGCCCTATTTCTGGCTCTAAAAACTGGACAGAAGTACGTCAGTTTAACTTGATGTTTGGAACCAAGGTAGGTTCTGTTGCTGAAGGTGCAACCGACTTATATTTAAGACCAGAAACGGCTCAAGGTATTTTTGTGAACTACCTAAATGTTCAGAAAACTGCCAGAATGAAAATTCCTTTTGGAATTGCTCAGATCGGTAAGGCCTTTAGAAATGAAATTGTTGCGCGTCAGTTTATATTCCGTATGCGTGAATTCGAACAAATGGAAATGCAATTTTTTGTACGACCTGGCGAAGAAATGAAATGGTACGACTACTGGAAAGAAGCACGTATGGCCTGGCATCAGTCTCTTGGATTTGATGTTGCCAATTACCGTTTCCACGATCATGAGAAATTAGCACATTACGCAAATGCTGCCTCTGACATCGAGTATAAATTCCCATTTGGATTTAAAGAAGTAGAAGGAATTCATTCTAGAACCGATTTCGATTTAAAAGCGCATCAAGAGTTTAGTGGTAAAAAATTGCAATACTTCGATCCGGAAACGAAAGAGAACTACGTACCTTATGTAGTAGAGACCTCTGTTGGGGTCGATCGCTTGTTCTTATTAATCATGAGTCATGCATACGAAGAAGAATTGGTGAAAGAAGGTGATGTAAGAACTGTTTTGCGCATCCCTCCTGTTTTGGCCCCTGTTAAAGCTGCCATTTTACCATTAATGAAAAAGGATGGTTTGCCAGAAAAGGCTTTGGACATTTACAATGACTTGCGTTTAGAGTTTAATGTACAATACGAAGAAAAGAACGCCATTGGCAAACGTTATAGAGTTCAGGATACCTTAGGCACTCCGTTTTGCATCACGGTAGACCATCAAACATTAGAAGACGATACGGTTACCTTGCGCCATAGAGACAGTATGGAGCAAGATCGTGTAGCAATAAGCGATTTAGAAAGTATTATTGGAGCATCGGTTTCTATGAAAACAGCATTAAAAAACCTAACAAAGGCGAAATAATCCCTTTAAATAAAGGGATTAAGAAAGATTTACAGAATATTCTAAATAGGTCTTGCGTAGTATCTTATAAGACCTTATATTTGCACCTCCTAAAACAGATAGTTCTTAAACTTAATCATATATCGCGGGATGGAGCAGTTGGTAGCTCGTTGGGCTCATAACCCAAAGGTCGTCAGTTCGAGTCTGGCTCCCGCAACTAGGAAAACCCTTAGAGAAATCTAAGGGTTTTTTTATGCTTATACTTTTTCTGAATTCGTCTAATCAGATGTCCGCCATGCTACTATCCAAGATTGCCGTTTTATTTTATCTTTGGAATCCTTATTAAAAATAGAACAATGAATACATTCAAGATTTACATTTTATCGGCATTACTGCTGCCTTTGGGTCTTTTGGCGCAGGTCAATTTCGACTCCTTAGACACTTATTTCAAAAACGGAATGGAAGTGTTTGACCAAGTGGGGATGACTGTTGGTATTGTTAAAGATGGCGAAATGGTTTTTTCTAAAGCTTACGGTTTTGCCGATAAGCAAGCCGGTGTAGCAATGACAACAGACGCTATTTTTGCAGTCGCTTCTGTTTCTAAAGCCTTTACTGCAGCATCTATTGGTTTGCTGGTAGACGAAGGCAAAATCAAATGGGACGATAAAGTAGTAGAGCATTTGCCTGCTTTTAAATTGTACGACCCTTATGTAACTGCCAACATGGAAGTGCGAGATCTACTCTGCCACCGCAATGGTTACAACACCTTCGATGGTGATTTGCTTTGGTATGGTACCGCAAAAAATTACGACAGACATGAGGTATTGAGACGTTTTCAATACCTAGCACCTAAGCATGGTTTTAGAACAGAATACGGCTACCAAAACACCATGTTCTTAGCTGCAGCTTTGTTAATAGAAAATGTTTCTGGCATGACTTGGGAGGAATTTATCCAAACCAGAATTTTCGACAAACTGGGAATGAACAACTCCATTTCTGATGTAAAGAAAATAGAGAGTGCAAAAGCCAAAGCCTACCCTCACATCAAAGGAAACAAGGTTGACTACCAAGATTATAGCAATGCGATTGGAGCTGTAGGTGTACACACCAACATCAACGACATGCAGCACTGGGTAAATATGTGGCTAAATTATGGCAAACATGGAGAGGTGGAATTCTTAAAACCAGCAACCGTTCACACTATTTTAGCAGCACACACACCAGAAGCAGTTCGTAAATCTGCAGAGGCATCGGGGACACATTTCGAAGCTGCTGCTTTGGGTTGGTTTGTAAAAGATATGTTTGGCGTAAAAATAGCCAACCATAGTGGTGGATTGCCAGGGTTTATATTGAATGTAGTGCTAGTGCCAGAAAAGCAATTGGGAATTTTATGTTTTACCAACGATGAAACCATTCTTCCTTTTGCCGTTACCAACAGAATATTAGAAAGCTATTTAACCGACACTCCAAAAGATTGGGTGAAATCGTATGGAGCATACCACAATGGAGCAGATGCTAGAAACCAAAAAGTAATTGACGACAGGCTGGCCGAAAAGAACAAAAAGAAAAAACCTGGATTTGATTTAGCGGATGCTGTTGGAGTATTTGAAGATGTCATGTACGGTGAAGCTGAAATTACACTAAAAGGCAAACAGTTGCATTTTGTAATGAAACCTACCGCAGATTGGTTTTTTGCAGATATGGAACATTGGGTAGGAAACACCTTTAGAGTACAATTGAACGATCCGTTTTTGCCCAATGGCTTTGTTACAATTCAGTTAGATAGTCACGGAAAAATTGATGGATTTAAAATAGATTTGCCTAATCCAGATTTCCACTTTTACAATTTAGATTTTAAGAAAAAATAAGATACAATGAACAAAGATTTCACAGCCTTTTTACAAACAGAATTGCAGGAAATTGATGCTGCAGGATTATATAAAAAAGAACGTATAATTACTACACCACAAGGAGCCGATATTGCAGTAAGCAGTGGTGAAGACGTAGTTAATTTTTGTGCAAATAATTATTTGGGATTGTCTTCACACCCAGAGGTTATTCAGGCTTCTAAAGACGCTTTAGATACCCATGGTTACGGATTGTCATCGGTACGTTTTATTTGCGGCACACAAGATATTCACAAAGATTTAGAAGCTAAGATTTCTACGTTTTTAGGAATGGAAGACACCATTCTTTACGCAGCCGCTTTCGATGCTAACGGAGGTCTTTTCGAACCTTTGTTTAGTGCCGAAGATGCTATTATCTCTGATGAGCTAAACCACGCATCTATTATAGACGGAGTACGTTTGTGTAAAGCAAAACGTTTTCGTTACAAAAATTCTGACATGGCAGATTTAGAGCTACAATTAATTGCTGCTCAGGATCAACGCCACCGTATTATTGTTACCGATGGTGTGTTCTCTATGGACGGTTTTATTGCTAAGCTTGGTGCCATTTGCGACTTGGCAGATAAATACAATGCATTGGTAATGGTTGACGATTGTCACTCTTCTGGATTTGTAGGTAAAACAGGTAGAGGAACGCACGAACATTGCGGTGTAATGGGTCGTGTAGACATTATTACAGGAACCTTAGGTAAGGCACTTGGTGGAGCAATGGGTGGATTTACTTCTGCTAAAAAAGAAGTGGTAGACATGCTGCGTCAACGCTCTAGACCTTACTTGTTTTCTAACTCATTAGCTCCTTCAATTGTAGGTGCATCTTCAAAAGTTTTGGATCTACTTTCTGCCTCTACCGATTTAAGAGACAAACTGGAAGCAAACGCTCAGTACTTTAGAAAAGGTATGACAGCTGCAGGTTTCGACCTGAAACCAGGAGAACATGCTATTGTTCCTGTAATGTTATACGATGCTAAACTATCGCAGCAATTTGCAGATGCATTATTAAAAGAAGGAATTTATGTAATTGGATTCTTCTTCCCAGTGGTTCCAAGAGATCAGGCAAGAATTAGAGTACAGCTTTCTGCTGCTCACGAAATTCACCATATCGATAAAGCTATTGCCGCCTTTACAAAGGTTGGGAAAGCATTAGGAGTGGTTAAATAATTACCAAAGAATACAAATAGCCTCAGTTTGAAAAAGCTGAGGCTATTGTTTTATGTCTATGAAAGAAATTCAAACCAGAGAAGACATCGTATTGCTTGTAGATACCTTTTACAAGCAAGTTTTAGAAGACGAGCTAATTGGCTTTTTCTTTTCTAAGATTGCCGCCTTGGATCTACAAAAACACATGCCTACCATGTACGATTTTTGGGAATCGGCATTATTAGGAAATATGGTCTACCAAGGAAATCCTATGGTAAAACATTTGAGTTTGAATCAAAAATCAGCACTGAAAGCAGAGCATTTCGAACGTTGGTTAGAATTATGGGAGAAAACCTTGACGGAAAATTTCACTGGCAAAAAAGCTGACGATGCTTTACTAAGAGCCAAGCAAATTTCCGGATTGATTCAATTCAAAATTCACCAAACAGCACAATAAACTTAATACAACCCTCATGTATATCAAAAGAAATTATGGTTTTTGGATGACTTTTAACTGGTCGAAAAAACCCTTTATTTTCGGCTTTATCTATACTGCCGCTATTTGTGGAATCGTCAAGTTTTTCGAATTGCATTTACCTATCCCTTGGCAACCACTAAGTGTTATTGGTGTTGCTGTTGCATTCTATTTGGGCTTTAAAAACAATAGCTCATACGATAGAACTTGGGAAGCCAGAAAAATCTGGGGAGGCATTGTAAACAATAGTAGAAGTTTTGGTGCAGCCGCTACATCCTTTGTGCAAGGTGACAATACCGAAGCCATTCAAAAAGAATTGATCTACCGCCATATTGCTTGGATGACTGCCCTAAGGCATCAACTACGATTAAGCAGACCGTGGGAACATACCGAACTTCGTATTAAAGATAGGTATGCCCCCGTTGTATGTGAAGACTACAATAAGAAATTAGACAAAGAGTTGAGTCGATTTATTTCTGATGCAGAATTAAAGGCTTTGGATGGGAAAGCAAATATTGCAACACAAATAATGCAACAACAGTCTGTTCGCCTACAAGAGCTAAAAGACGCAGGTTATTTCGATGATTTCAGACATATGGAGTTCCACCATTTGGTGGTTTCCTTTTACGAAGATCAAGGGAAATCAGAACGCATCAAAAACTTCCCGTTTCCAAGACAGTACGCTTCTACGGCACTTTGGCTTACAATGGTTTTTAGCGCCTTCGTTCCATTGGGTTTGTTAGATGTATTTGATGTCTCTAATCCTATCTCATTTTGGTTGTGCCCCTTCTTTTCGGCATTAATTATTTGGATCTTTTTCTTGATGGAAAAAATCGGGGATTATTCAGAAAACCCTTTTGAAGGAACATACAATGATGTACCCATTACCTCCATTGCCAGGGGAATTGAAATTGACCTTAGAGAAATGATTAATGATGAAAATATACCCGCTGCATTTAAAGATGAAGCAGGTTTCTTGATGTAAGCAAAAAAGCCATTATTCATTGGCTTTTAATTGTAAATTGGCCCAAATTCCATAAACACATTAAGCATTTAAATCATCCATGAAAATTTCTAATTTTCAAGCGGAAAGCATTTTTGCATACAGCAAACAAATTGATGAAGATTCGAAAATGGGCTTTTTCTCAAAGCCATTTCGTATTACATATCAAGGAGAAGAATTTATGCTCAAGAAGTACAAAGGCATAAATGATAGTTTTGAGGAAATCATTGCACTTCACAAGGCGTACGTTTTAGCGCTTAAAGAATCTGGCGTTCAAATTCCGGACACACAGATGTTTTCTTTACGAGAAGAAGAAAGACCTCAGCTTTGTATTTTCCAAAAAGCTTTTGCACACGAGCAGCTTCTGCGAAATGTGATGCTGGAATCGGAATTACCGGAATTTTTGAAAAACCTGAAATTGATTTTTTCTGAAATCTTAAACTTCTGGAACAAAAAACCAGAAGGTGATAATTTGGGCTTTCACCCAACATTAAGAAACTATGCGCTGGTAGAAGGCCAATTGCATTATTTCGACACCTTCCCTCCTATGAACATGTCTCAGCAGGAATTGAATAAGTTCATTATACGAGTGGCGCCTTACGGGAAATTCTTCAAGCCAGTTGTACCTCCATTTGGCATTAATAGGGTAACTAACGAATATTATGCTTTAGACAAAATGATTCTAGGTATAGTTGGTAGTTGTTGCAGATTAAGGCCAGAATTCGTACAAGACATCCTTTCATTTATTTCAGCAGAAGTGGCAAACGCTGAAATCCTCGAAGAAATAAAAAAGGCAGTCTTAGTTAAAACCAAAAACCCTCCTAGGTTATCATTGTTGTGGCGTATCATGCGTAAGCTTACTGGAAACACAGGAGCAGCAAACGTTTCTTAACACAATTCAAGTTCCAACATATTTTTACAGCAATTCTAAGCAGGCATATCTATTGCTCATTTCAATACAATACCGTAGTTTTGCAGGCTCAAAACCTTACCAATAACTGGCTGATTTAGAAAAAAAATAACATTGCATTAAGTCTTAAAATTTCTACAATGAATATCGTAAAAGAACAAGTAGACGCACTAAACGCACTTCTTAAAGTTGAAGTAAAAGCGGAAGATTATCAAGAAAAAGTTGAAGCCGTATTATCCAATTACCGCAAAACTGCTAGTATTCCAGGTTTTAGAAAAGGAAAAGTTCCTGCAGGAATGATCCGCAAGCAATACGAAACTCCTACTAAGATCGAAGAGGTTAACAAACTATTGCAAGATGCTATCTACAAGTTTATTTCTGAAGAGAAATTAGATATTCTTGGTAATCCACTTCCAAAAGATGGCCTAAATATCGATTGGGCTACTCCAGGAGCTGATTTGACTTTTACTTATGAGTTAGGTTTAAGCCCTAAAGTGGATGTTAAAATCACCAAGAAAAATAAATTAGATTATTTCAAGATCAAGGCTGACGAAAAAATGATCGATGGATTTATCGAAAATATCGCAAAGCGTTATGGTAAAATGGCTTCTCCAGAAGAAGTTACCGAAGGCGATTTGATGTATGGTGAATTTGTGGAAGTTGATGAGAATGGAAATGATGTTGAAGGTGGTATTATCCACAATGCTTCTTTGTCTTTAGAGACTGTTAAAGATGCAGAGGTTACTAAGGCTTTGCTTGGCGCTTCTATTGGTACTGCAGTTACCTTTAACGTTAAAGAAGTATTCGAAAACGAAGCAGATATTGCTTCGATGTTGAATATTGAAAAAGATATTGTCGCTACATTAGAAAGCGATTTCCGTTTTACTATTGCAACCATCAACCGTATGGAAGCGGCCGAAATCAACCAAGAGTTGTTTGACAAAGTATTTGGCCCAGGAACTGTTACAGATGAGAAAGAGTTCCGTGCTAAAGTTGCCGAAGATTCTGAAAAGCAATACGCAGCAGAAAGCGATAGAAAATTCCACAATGATGTTGTTTTATACTTGATTGATCAGTACCCTTTTGACCTTCCAAACGAATTTTTAAAACGTTGGTTGGTTTCTGTAAGCAAAGAACCTATTACTATTGAGCAATTAGAAGCTGAATACGATAAGTACTCTCAAAGTTTAAAATGGCAAATTATTGAGTCGAAATTAGCAGAAGCTAACGACATCAAGGTTACCATGGAAGACATCAACGAATTTGCAGGAAATGCAATCCGTCAACAAATGCAACAATTTGGTCACACAAATCCTACTGACGCAGAAGTTGCAGATGTGGTACAACGTGTTTTGCAAAATCAAGAGGAGATGAAAAAGATTCAAGACCAGATATTTGTAGAAAAAACTTTGGCTTATTTCAAAGAAGCATTTGGCATTAACGAAAAGGAAGTATCCTTCGATGAATTTGTTAAATTAGCAAACGAGTCTAAATAAAAAAAATCAAAATACATGTTCGATCCGAACGAGTTTTACAAATACGCTACACAGCACAGAGGAATAAGCAGCACCACAATGGATGCTTACTCATCTGCATATAACGATTACATTTCGCCAACAATTATTGAAGAGCGCCAACTGAACATTGCTTCAATGGATGTTTTCTCTCGATTGATGATGGATAGAATTATCTTTTTAGGTGTTCCCATCAACGACTATGTTGCCAATGTAATTCAAGCCCAATTATTATTCTTAGAATCTGTTGACGCAACAAAGGATATTCAAATTTATTTGAATTCTCCTGGAGGTGGTGTTTATGCTGGTATGGGTATTTATGATACTATGCAATATATTCAGCCCGATGTTGCTACAATTTGTACAGGTATGGCTGCTTCTATGGGTGCGGTATTATTATGTGCAGGTGCAGAAGGAAAACGTTCGGCATTGCCACATTCTCGTGTCATGATTCACCAACCATTAGGTGGCGCTCAAGGGCAGGCTTCTGATATTGAGATCACTGCACGTGAGATTATGAAATTGAAAGGAGAATTGTACGAAATCATCTCTAAACATTCAGGCCAAGACATCAAGAAAATCGAAAAGGATGGTGACCGTGATTATTGGATGAAAGCCGATGAAGCAAAAGCTTACGGCATGGTTGATGAAGTTTTGGTTAGAAAACCAAAATAGGCCAATAACAAATTATTAGTATTTTTTGTAGGGTCGTTGGCAACAACGACCCTACCTATTTTAATACCTTTGCCACATGGATGAAATGAATAAATGTTCGTTTTGCGGAAGACCCGAACAAGAAACCAATGTATTGGTTGCTGGAATAGAAAGTCACATCTGCAATTTTTGTATAGAACAAGCTGGTACGATTGTTACAGAAGAGCTGGACCAAAAGAAAAAGAGTGATATCTCTGAAAATATTTCGCTTTCCAAGCCCATGGAAATCAAAACTTTTTTGGACGAATACATTATTGGTCAGGAAGCTGCAAAAAAGACTTTAGCCGTTGCTGTTTACAATCACTACAAAAGATTGATGCAACCAGAAAGCAAGGATGAAATAGAGATTGAAAAATCGAATGTTATTCTTGTTGGAAGAACTGGTACCGGTAAAACAATGTTGGCACGTACTATTGCGAAAATGTTGAATGTTCCTTTTACCATTGTTGATGCTACTGTATTAACAGAAGCTGGTTATGTAGGAGAGGATGTAGAAGGGATTTTATCGCGTTTGTATCAGGCAGCTGACTACAGTGTTGAAGCAGCAGAAAGAGGTATTATTTTTATCGATGAAATAGACAAAATTGCACGTAAAGGTGACAACCCTTCGATAACGAGAGACGTATCTGGAGAAGGCGTGCAACAGGCTATGCTGAAGCTTCTAGAAGGCTCTGAGGTAAATGTTCCGCCACAAGGAGGAAGAAAGCACCCAGATCAAAAATTTATTAAAATAAACACCAAAAATATTTTGTTTATTGCTGGTGGTGCCTTTGATGGTGTCGAAAGACATATTGCTGGCAGAATGAATGCACAGGCTATGGGGTATAGCAGCGGCAATAAAAATCAAGTAGACAAAAACAATTTATTGGAACACATCGCTCCTCAAGATTTAAAATCTTTTGGTTTGATTCCTGAGTTGATTGGTCGTCTACCTGTTTTAACGCATTTGAATCCTTTGGATGCTGACGCTTTGAAGTTAATTCTTACCCAGCCAAAGAATGCTATTATGAAACAATACGAGCGATTGTTTGAAATGGATAACATCAAATTCTCTGTGCAGCCAAAAGCGATTGACTATATTGTAGAAAAAGCCATAGAATATAAATTAGGAGCAAGGGGATTAAGATCCATCTGCGAAGCCATTCTTGTAGATGCGATGTACGAATTGCCATCATCAGAAGGCGAGAATCAAGAGTTAAAATTGACCGAAGCTTACGCAAAGAAACATTTGAGCAAAGCTTATCTCACAAAACTGAAAGCTGCTTCATAAAACTAAAAAAAGCCTCGCAATGCGAGGCTTTTTTTATCTACATTGAACCCTTAAATTGCAGATCAACCGAAAAAAGAACATTGAAAAAACGCGTCACAAATCATCCAATAGACATTCTATTAAGTCCTTTCAATAAGTTTGTAAAAAGCCAAAGCGCAGGTGGAATACTTCTTTTTGCGGCAACAATTGTGGCGCTTATTTGGGCCAACAGTCCTTTTGCTCAGAACTACACCGATTTATGGAGTTACAAAATTGGAATAAGCACCGATAGTTTCGAATTGGTGAAACCTTTAAGTCTATGGGTAAACGATGGACTTATGGCGGTGTTCTTTTTTATGATTGGCTTAGAAATCAAAAGAGAACTGCTGATTGGGGAATTAGACGATTTAAAAAAAGCTTCGCTGCCCATTTTTGCGGCAATAGGTGGAATGATTTTGCCTGTATGTTTATTTCTAATCTTAAACCAGCAAGAAGATACTGTACACGGTTGGGGTATACCAATGGCAACAGATATTGCTTTTTCATTGGCAATTTTGAAATTATTGGGAAAGCGCATTCCTTTAGGTTTGAAGGTCTTTTTAACTGCCTTTGCCATTATCGATGACCTTGGAGCCGTTATTGTTATCGCCCTATTTTATAGCGAAGGAATTCATTGGAACTTACTACTAATCGCATCAATTCCCATTGTCCTATTATTCCTGTTAGCGCACAAAGGTATTTTCAATAAATACCTTCACCTTACTTTAGGTGTTGGCGTTTGGCTCTTGTTTTTAAAATCGGGCGTTCACCCAACTATCGCGGGAGTCCTTTTGGCACTTTCAATTCCTGTTAGACAGAAGTTGCATCTAAGCAAATTCAATACAAAATTAGCATATCATCTTGAAGGCTTAAAAGAAAGTAAAAGAGATAAATCGCCATTGTTGAGCAGAAAACAAATGGCTCATGTAAATGCTATTGATGGTCTGACAGAAAAAGTTTACTCGCCCTTGCAGCATTTAGAAGAAAAATTACATTCTTGGGTGGCCTTTTTTATAATGCCAATATTTGCATTAGCCAATGCTGGCGTGGCATTTGGCATTGATATGCATTTAGATTGGCCACTGGTAATACACATTTCAATTGCCTTAATTTTAGG
>JBLHRE010000040.1:0-12046 GCA_047625765.1 Flavobacteriales bacterium | reverse complement strand
GTATTTCACCTGCAACAGATCATTGGCCTTATCCCAAACAAAATGACGCTTTTCCATAAAGGTCCATTGTACCCAATGGGTAGCATGCCATGCCTTATTATTTACAGCAGCTTCAATCCGGGCAACCATTACATCCTCTTTAGACAATGGGGGCAGTTCCAATTCGGGAACAGATTTCGTTGCAAAACGCACAAATGCTATGGTTCCTACTACTGTAATGAGTATTAGAAATAATCGGTTTACTTTTTTCATTATCAAAGTCCTTTTAAGCTTAATTGAATTCTTTTTCTTTCTAAATCTATAGACAATACGCGCACCTCTAATTGTTGCCCCAAGTGCACAACTTCCGTTGGATCGGAAACAAAACCATCTTTCAGTTCAGATATATGAATCAAACCATTTTCCTTGATTCCGATATCTACAAATGCCCCAAAACGGGTAACATTAGAGATGACACCGGGCAAACGCATTTCAGGAATCAAATCTTTGATGCTACTTATATGCTCTGCAAAAGAAAATACTTTTAATCCCGATCTAGGATCACGTCCTGGTTTTTCTAATTCCTTACAAATATCTTGGAGGGTTGGTAATCCTATGGTATCAGTAATAAAATCGTCTAACGAAAGTTCTTTTACCTTATTTGGATTCCCCACTAGTTCTGGAATAGTACAGCCCAACTTCTTAGCCATTTGTTTTACAACAGCGTAGGATTCGGGATGGACAGCAGAATTATCTAATGGATTTGTAGCTTTTGGAATACGAATAAAGCCAGCACATTGCTCAAACGTTTTCGCACCCATTCTTGGTACCTTTTTTAACAAATCTCTAGAATTAATAGTGCCATTTTCATTTCTAAAGGCAACAATATTTTCTGCTAATTGTGGTCCCAATCCAGAAACATATTGCAAAAGTTCTGCACTAGCCGTGCCTATATTTACACCAACACCATTCACACATTTCTCTACAACTCGGCTTAGGCGTTCTTGCAAGTATTTCTGGTTTACATCATGTTGGTATTGCCCAACCCCAATTGCCTTTGGTTCAATTTTAACCAATTCAGCCAAAGGATCCATCAATCTTCTTCCTATAGAAATAGCACCTCGAACGGTTACGTCAAATTCTGGAAATTCTTTTCTTGCAATAGACGAAGCAGAATAAACCGAAGCACCATCTTCGTTAACCATATAAACTGCCACATTTTCTTGAAAAGGAACTTTTTTAATAAACCGTTCTGTTTCCCTTCCTGCCGTACCGTTACCAATGGCTACTGCTTCAATTTTATAAGCATTAATCAATTGATTTATCTTCTTCCCCGATTGATTGATTTCGTTTTTAGGAGGATGTGGATAAATGGTTTCGTTATGCAGTATTGCTCCATGCTCATCCAAACAAACCAGCTTACAACCTGAAGCAAAACCTGGGTCTAAAGCTAAAATTCGTTTTGGCCCTAATGGAGGCATCAGCAATAATTGCTCTAAATTTTCCGCAAAAACATCCACAGCATCTTTATCTGCTTTTTCTTTTTGCAATTGTCGTGTTTCAGATTCCAAACTGGGAGCTAATAAGCGCTTATAAGCATCGTGCACGGATTTTCTTACATACTCGGTAGCGTGGCTGTTTCCTTTACAGAACAAGCGCTCTAATCTTTCTAACAAGCGTTCGCTATCTGGCCTTATCGATACTTTTAAAAGCCCTTCAGTTTCTCCACGCATCATCGCTAAGAAACGGTGCGATGGAGAATTCTTCAAGCGTTCAGAAAATTCAAAATAATTGCGGTATGTATCTGCCTCAGCATCTTTTCCTTTAACCAGCTTAGAGGTAATAATAGAATATTTAGAAAAATTCTCTCGTACTATTTCTCTAGCCAAAGTGCGCTCATTTACCCAGCAAGCCATAATATCGCATGCCCCTTTCAATGCCATTTCAACATCAAGCACATCACCTTTAACAAAACTCTGTGCGGTACGGTCTACAGAATCAACTCTTTGAGACATTAACATACGTGCCAATGGCTCCAAGCCCAAGTCCTTAGCCTTATCTGCTCTTGTTTTTCTTCCTTCTTTAAATGGCAGGTAAATATCCTCTAGACCTTGTAAATCGAAACAAGAAATAATTTGCTCCTTTAGTTCGGGAGTCATTTTTTCTTGTTTAGTAATCGCTTTTAAAATGGTTTGTTGTCTTTTTACAATTATCTCATAAGCATCTTTCGCTTCGGCAATGCGCTCTATACTTACTTCATCCAATCCACCAGATTGCTCTTTTCTATACCTTGATATAAACGGAATGGTTCCACCCTCTTCTAATAATCGGATGACGGAAGCTACATTTTTTTGATTCTCAGAAACTCTTTGAGAAACAAAATCTATTAGAGATTTTATCATCCCTCAAACATAGTAATTGCTGCTATTATTAGAATTATAAATACTCTGAAAGAATGAGTAAATTGCCATTCATAATTTTGACCAATGAAACATCTAATTCTTTCCGCCTTTTTTACCTTCTCTGTACTTCTCTCTTTTTCTCAAGATAAAAAGACCTTGCAAGAATTTGGAATTAACATCAAAAGCTCCATTCCAAAAGGCTTAAAAAAAGGGGATAAAGCTCCTAACTTTTCAGCAATCAATCAATTTGGAAAAACCGTTGAATTATCACAAGTACTAAAGTCTGGAACTGTTGTTCTGGTATTTTATAGAGGCGAATGGTGTGGCTATTGCAATAAACACCTTGCAGCATTGCAAGATGGCTTAGAAAATATTTCTGCTGCAGGAGCAACAGTTATTGCCGTTACACCTATTCATTCTGTGGGTATTCAGCAAACTATAAGTAAAACTGAAGTAAACTTTGCTATTGTTTCAGATGTAGATCTAAACATCATGCGTGATTACGATGTTGCTTTTGATGTAACTCAGGATTATCAAGACATGTTGCTTAAACATTTAAATAATGATCTTACCCTATCCAATGCATCAGGACAAGCTGTTTTGCCGGTACCTGCAACGTATATAATAAATCAAAAAAGAAAAATTTCTAAAGTATTCTTTGATCCAAATTACAAGAATAGATCCAGTGCAGAAGATATTCTAAAAGCCATTCAATAAATGAGAAATACGATATTAGGCTTAGTGTTAGCCTTAGGGTTTATATCCTGTAACAATTCAACTTCTGAAACTCGTTCTTACAAATTAGAAGAAGGAATTACCAAAAAAGGTAATTTCGAGATGATCAACACGTCCAACAATCCTCCACACTTTACCCGGTCAGAATTATATATCCAGTTCGATTTAAAGTTGAATTCCATCGAAAATGGCAATCATAATTGGGAATTATTGTTTCGTCATGTTAAGATGATTCAAGGCCAACCAATTGGTCAAGATATTTATTACGATTCTAATCCTAGCGGAGAAAATTCTGCCCTAAGTGACAATATAGCAGGAACCTATAATGCCTTATTAAATATCCCTATAGCATTGGTTACAAATTCTTATGGCAAACTGATTTCAGAAATAGATTATGATACTATTTTTGGAGGTGCTGCATTTGTGGTAAAAAACAATTCAAATTTAACACAGGTTTTAAAATACCTTTTCAATCCAATACCTTCATATCCCATAGCGGATGGTGATTCTTGGGACAGCACCTATATTATAAAATACTCTGCTCCAGTGCAAATGACAGATAATTATGAGTTTGTTGATGCTGACAATAAATATGGATTGGTAATAGAGACCGATATAGAAATGGCAGAACATCCTGATCAATATGATAATGTCAAGAATATCTTTGGAACACAACAAGCGGTTGTTTCCTTGTCTTCTAAAACCAATTTTGTTTCCTCTATGAGTTTGAAGCAAGCACTTACTATGCAATTGGAACAAAATGGTAAGCCTAAATCTGTAGGCTTTAACACTACTATGAATTTAAAGCTAAATTAATGCTTGATTTTTTCAAGAAATTGGAAAACATTTTGAGCGAAGAGCTTCCAAGTGGTCTTGATAATCACATGAGTCCTAGCTTTAGATCAAAGCCAAAAAAAGAATGGATTAACGCTCAAAACCCAAGAATAGCAAGCGTTATGATTCTTTTATATCCAAAAGATCAACAAATACATATTGCTTTTACAAAAAGACACGATTACCAAGGGGTGCATGGAAATCAAATATCACTTCCTGGTGGTAAAAGAGAAGATGCCGATACAGATTTATTGGCAACTGCTCTTAGAGAGACTCGGGAAGAAATAGGTGTGCAACCAGATAAAATCATTGGAAATCTTAGCGAAATCTATATCCCTCCTAGTAATTTTATAGTTCAACCTTACGTGGGATACAGTTTAACCCAACCTCAATTTATTATTGAAAAACATGAAGTAGCTTCCTTATTAGAGATTCCCTTGCTCAGCTTTATCGACCCAATAAATCAACAAACAGTGGAGATAAATGTGAGAGGAAGAGAAATGTCTGTGCCGGCATATATATGGAAAGATGAGATTATTTGGGGTGCAACTGCTATGATTCTTGCCGAGTTTATAGCTTATGTAAAAAATGTTTACAAACCCTTTAATAACTAATTCCATCTTTTTTAATTAGCTGTTGTTCTACTATTTGTTAAAGCCTAACTTTAATTTTCATCAAATAGAAAAACTATGGCTAGCAAAAATGCTAAAAAGGAAAAACGTATCTATGTTTTAGATACCTCTGTTATACTTCACGACCACAACTCAGTTAATCATTTTGATGAACATGATGTTGCTATTCCAATTCCTGTTTTAGAAGAACTGGACGAATTCAAAAAAGGAAATGATACTATCAATTTTGAAGCACGGGAATTTATACGCTTCATTGATAAACTTTCAACCAATACTTTATTGCAAGATTGGATTCCACTTGAAGGCACTAAAGGAAGGTTTAAAGTTATTATGCCAGCAGATCATTTAACAGTAAATGCTGAAAAGATTTACGCTGGAAATAAAATGGATCATAAGATCCTAAATGCTGCCCTACAGCTTAAAGAAGAAGAAAAAGATGCAACCGTAATCTTGATTACTAAGGATATGAATTTGCGTTTAAAAGCACGTGCCTTAAATCTAATTTCAGAAGATTACGAAGCTGGTAAAATCGAAAATGTAGATAAGCTATCAACGGGAATACGCACTATAGAAAACATTGATGATGCAACTTTGGATGCCTTATTCAAAGATCATAAATTGGATGCTGACCGCTTTCCCGAATTTGAAAAAGGAACCAACGAAAACTACATTCTAAAAAGTTCTAAAAGCTCGGCTTTGGCATTTTACAATGCTGAAGAGAATACCATTGAACATGTAATAAAACAGAGTGCTTACGGTATTAAACCCCGAAATGCAGAACAGGCCTTTGCACTGAACGCTATTCTTAACCCAAACATAAAAGTGGTTAGTCTACAAGGCGTTGCGGGAACAGGAAAAACACTTTTGGCTTTGGCAGGTTCATTAGAGCAGAGGCGAGAGTTTAAACAAATATATTTGGCACGCCCTATTGTTCCCTTAAGCAACAAGGATATTGGTTATTTACCCGGTGATGTTAAATCGAAAATCACCCCTTACATGCAGCCATTATGGGACAATATTAAGTTTATAAAAAACCAATTTAACGAGCAGGACAAAGAATACAAACAGCTCGAGAATATGGTAGAACAAGAAAAAATTGTTTTAACACCTCTGGCCTATATTAGAGGTAGAAGTTTATCCAATGTTATTTTTATTGTGGATGAAGCCCAGAACCTTACCCCACATGAGGTAAAAACAATCATTACTAGGGCTGGAGAAAATACAAAGATTATTTTTACTGGTGATGTAAGACAAATTGATACTCCTTATTTAGATGAACATAGCAATGGCTTATCTTATTTAATAGATAGAGTAAAGGGACATAAACTATTCGCTCATATTAGATTGGAAAGTGGCGAACGAAGCGAATTGGCCAACTTGGCAAACGAATTATTATAAGTATGGAACAACACGTAGCGCATTTGGGAGGAATTTTCATTCATTCCGAAAGCCCCAAAGATTTAGCGGATTGGTATACCAAAGCATTTGGTCTGACCTATGAATATACTGAAGAGCATAAAACCTATTACATCTCGTTTCCTTATTTGGAAGTAGAAAGTAAAAAGAAGGCCTATGCAGTATGGAGCATTCTTAATAAAGACTATAGACCTACGCTTGAATTTAGACCCTTCACCTTAAATTTTAGAATTAAGGATTTAGAGAAATTAAAGATTCATTTAGAAAGTTTAGGAATAGAGATTACAGATATTCAAGCGCATGATGAAGGTAAATTTGCATGGAGTAACGATCCTGAAGGGAACTATATTGAACTTTGGGAGGATACACAAATAGCCTAATGGATAGTAGATTAAAACAATCGTTCGATGCTGAAGCCTTCCGAGCTATGGGTCATGAAATGGTAGATTTAATGGCAGATCATTTAGCGTCTGTTAGCCAAAATGAAAAAGCGAATAAAGACTACCAAGAATCGAATGTGCGCTTGTTAGAGTGGGAGAATCATTTCAATACTATCGAAGATACCCCAATGGACCTTTTTAAAAAGGTGCTCCCACAGTTGGTGCATTTGCATCATCCTAATTTCATGGGACACCAAGTAGTTGCACCTGCTCCTATTTCTGCCATTTCAGAATTTTTTTCTGGACTATTGAATAATGGCACGGCTGTTTACGAAATGGCCGCTCCAGCTATCGCAATGGAAAAAATTGTTTGCGAATGGACCGCAAAACAATTTGGACTTATAAAAGGAACTGGTTTTTTAACATCAGGGGGATCTTTAGGTAATCTGACCGCAGTATTAGCGATTAAAAAAATCAAAGCTAAAGGAGTAAGCAATCCAGCAATAATGGTTTCTAGCGAATCGCATTATTGCATTAGCCGTGCTGCTCAAATTGCTGGTTTCGGTAATTTAGGCATTCTTCCAATTCCTATTACTACCAACAGAACTATCGATACCAACGAACTTGAAAGGGTGTACCAAGAAGCTAAAGCAAAAAATATTAATGTTGTAGCCATTGCAGCAAACGCATGCTCTACGGCAACAGGCGTTTACGACTCTTTAGAGCCTATTGGACAATTCGCCAAAACCCATAAACTATGGTTTCATATAGATGGTGCACATGGTTCTGCTGCAATTCTATCGAAATACAAGGGATATTTAAAGGGATCAGCATTGGCCGATTCTATGGTGGTCGATTTCCATAAAATGTGGTTGGTATCAGCTCCCGCAACGGCTGTACTATTTAAAAATGCGCACGACTCCTACCGTACTTTTGAGCAAAAAGCTTCTTATTTATGGGAAAAAGAAACAGAAGAAGAGTGGTATAATCTAGGTAAGCGAACCTTAGAATGCACCAAATATATGATGGCCTTAAAAATTTATGCCAGCTTAAAGTACATAACACCTGCTGCAATAGGAGCTTTTGTTGACCAAACCTACGACCTTGCTCAATACATGGAGAAAGCAATAATTGCTTCAGAGTATTTAGAGTGCTATTCGAAAATTGAATCGAATATAGTTTGCTTTAGATATACCAAAGGCATCAATTTAAATGAGGTTAATAGAAGCATACGCAAGAAACTTTTAACGGATGGCACCTTTTATATTGTTCAAACAGAAATAGATGGAATCCTGTATTTAAGAACCAGCCTAATGAGTGTAAACTCGAACAAAAGCCACATAGATAATCTACTTCTAGCAGTTATTAAGACAGGAATATCAGGTACTTGACAAGCATATTATGAAAACATTGCAATTTGCGGCCTTGGATTTATTGGACGTTACAACAGTTTTTACATCTTGTGAAGAAGATGCGTCTCTGATATATTGACCTATGGTAAACATTAAATTCTTATGCCCTTAGAAATACAATAGCAACTACTCCAGCTTTATCTGCAAGAGATTTTTTAGCAGCACTAAATAACAGTTTTTCTAACAGCGTTGTTATTAGAGTTGCTGCAATTACAAAAAGTAATCAGTAAGTACTTCCTAAAGTCGGCTCTCAATATTGACAGCCGACTTTTTTATGCTTTAATAATTTTACTTAGAGATATTTTCAAGTTATTTAGTTGCATATACGCCCCTTCTCTAATCACTTCCTTCCCATCCTGATATATAATCAAAGTAGGAATACCCAAAATAAGTTGTTGACCAGCCAAAGACATGTGATGCATTAAGTTCAAGGATGCCAAAGGAATATTTAATGACAAAAAAAAATCTGATACTTTTGGTTTAAGCACCTTACAAATACCGCAATTATCGGTGTAATAATATATCCCGAAAATTTGATGCTCCTGCATGGCATCAAAATCTGATTTACTTTTAATTTCAATCATACTAGTAAGAATCTATGCTTAGCAATACCAAAGTGCAAGCATTATCGTATGAGATACCATTTTCGATTAATTTAGCGGCAAACTCTCCGTTCTCTGCTCCTGGGTTGAAAATAACGCGCGAAGGCTTTAAATCAATTATTCTTTGATAGTAAGCTTCTTGTCGTGACGGGTTGATATACATGGTAACAGTATCAACCTTTACATTCTTAGGCCACTCTTTATTAATACTAACATCAGCTACATTTCCATTGCGTAGCCCATAAGCGAATACATCATGCTTAAACATTCTTAGCTTTAAAATAGCTTTATACGAATAGCGTTCTGGATTTGTTGAGGCTCCTATAACTAATGTTGGTTTCATATTTCTTATAATAAAATAAACATAAACGGACTTGTTCCGGAATTTTCTCTTTTTCCTTTAAACGAACTTATCCCATGTGATGGATCAAACAAATAACAACTGCTTACCTTTCTTTTTTGTTTTCCTGATCCTCTATTTACAAAGATACCTTTAAAGGTATAATTTATTGCAATTTCATGAGAACCATCTGTATTGCTTACTCCCAATTCTAAAATGGTCATAGTATAACTATATCCTAAGGCAAAATCACCTAAGAGCACAATGGCTTTTAATATTCATGGATTATCTTATTCCCAATAAGTAGTAAAAACAGAATAACAGCTATTTACAATGTAATTTTAGTGACAATCAATAAATATTAAACAAGCATTCAATATGCTGGAATTTCTAAACACTTTCTGTGAGAATTCCACTTTGAAAGACATATCTTCAAACCCTCTTTTGAAGTGAAAATACCTATGCCAGAAAGCTTAAGAAAACCATATAGAATTAATGCCAAATCCATTAAATTAGGAACGAGATGCCCGAAGGCTTTTTGGTATCAAGTAAATTCTAAAAGAGGAGAAACAGATCGATTACATCAGTATTTCAGATTGGCACAATTGCAAATTAAGAAAGGTGCAATGGATAACTTCGATGAGGGTATTGATCTGGATTACAATCTTGAAGCTACGCTTAATGCATTAAGAAACACCTTAGAACCTTCTACTTTTAAAAATTGTTACTTGGAGTACGAAGGGCTTTGTATTAAAGTTGAAGCCATTGTTTTTGACGGAACCGAGTGGTTTGCATATCAAGTTAAACGAAGCTTAAATGTTAAACAGAAACATAAGCTTGAAGCAAATATTTTAACAAATATCACACAACATTTATTACTGCCAGACCTAATATTTAATGCGCTCTACCTTAACAAAGGACATAGCATTTCCAATAATTTACCACTTTTTAAGTCCAAACACATAACACCTTCTCAGGATGGTATCAACCTTATTTCATTGATACATCCCGAATTAAATAAAATTAGTGCTTCGCCTGACATGCCTGAAGTAGCAATTGGGCAACATTGCGGAGAGCAGGGTCTTTGTCCTTTCTACAAAAAATGCTTTAATATCGATGATCCATCCATATTTACTTTACGTCAACAATCCTCAGAATTGGCAATAGAGAATTACCAAAAGGGAATTACTAAAATAACGGATATAATAACTGAAGGAGGTTTAAGTTCATTTCAAAAAATACAAAAGGCCAGTTTACAAAATCAAGAAGTCTATTTAGCAAAAGGTGCTTTGAGTAGCTTTTTAAGCAAAGCTACTTTTCCAATAGCCTTTATGGATTTTGAAGGATACCAGGCAACCATTCCAGAGCTTGAACATCATCACCCAATGTCTACTGTGCCTTTTCTTTTCTCTATGCACCTTTGGAAAGACCCCGAAAGTACTATTAAACAAGTCGTTCATATTAATCACAGAGAAAGTAAAAATCCTGAAAAAGATTTTTGCGAAGCCTTGATCAAAGCCTGTAGCACAGCAAATTCATTTGTGGTATTCAATAAACTATTCGAAAAGGATATCATAAATCGACTGATTCAATTAGAGCCTGTTTATGCAGATCAATTGAACCGAATAAAATCAAAATTACTGGATTTTCAAGAAGTTTTCGAAAAGCCTTTGATTTACCATCCTGCCCAAAATGGATCTATGAGTTTAAAGGCTGTTAGTAATGCATTATTAGAAGAGAAGGTATTTGATAATTCTTGGATAAAAAATGGTTTACAGGCCTGTAAAGGTTACGAATACCTAAGTTTTGAAGACGATATTGAAATTAAGAATGAAATAATACAAGCACTAACAACGTATTGCAGTGCCGATACCTATAGCATGTACTTGCTATGGTTAGAGCTTACTAAACGCTTGAAAAACAACGATTCTAGCCTTTAGACTTAAGGTACAGCTTTTCGTAAATAGCCTCGTATTTCGGGAGAATTCTCTGAATGCTAAATTCCTGCGCTCTTGTAAAAGCTCTCTCTTTAAAAGCCTCTAAAGTAGGCTCATCAATTAAAACTTTAAGTGCGTCTTTTGCCATGTTTACTATGTCTCCTACATCCGACAAATACCCCGTTTCGCCTTGCATATTAACCTCGGGCAATCCACCCGTATTGGTCGAGATTACGGGTACTCTTGCCGCCATTGCTTCTAATGCAGCAAGCCCAAAACTTTCTGTTTCTGAGGGTAAAATAAACAAGTCCGAAATAGCTAGTAATTTCTCTATGGATTTACTTTTCCCCAAAAAGCGAACATGATCACAAATACCTAATTCTCTTGTCAAGGCTTGTGCTGACTCTCTTTCAGGTCCATCACCTATCATTAATAATTTGGCAGGCTTTTCTGCCAAAATATTTGCAAAAATTCTAATTACATCATTTACCCTTTTTACTGGTCGGAAATTGGAAATATGACAAATGACCTTTTCGCTATTGGGAGCAATTGATTTTCTAAATGAATCGTCTGGTTGCGGAATGTTATAAAATTCGAAATCAATAAAATTAGGAATCACCTCTATTTCCTTTGTGATAGTAAAGAAGTCGTAGGTGTCTTTCTTTAAACTTTCAGAAACAGAAGTAACCACATCAGACTGATTGATGGAAAAGGTTACTGCGGGCTTGTAATTAGGGTTTCTACCTACAAGCGTAATATCGGTACCATGTAAGGTTGTTACAATTGGTAAACTAATATTTTCGGCAGCAAGAATTTGTTTTGCCATAAAGGCAGCATAGGCATGCGGAATGGCATAATGCACATGTAATAATTCCAATTTCTCGTACTTTATTACATCTACCAATTTAGAAGTCAATGCCAATTCGTATGGTAAATAGTCGAACAAAGGATAGTCTGGAACATTTACTTCATGATAAAATAAATTCCCCGAAAAAAACTCCAACCGAACAGGTTGACTATAGGAAATGAAATGAACTTGGTGGCCCTTTTCTGCTAAGGCCTTACCAAGTTCAGTCGCTACAATTCCACTACCACCAAAGGTGGGATAACACAATATGCCTATACGCATGAATTTATTTTTCTTCTCCGTTTTTGTACTTAATGGTCTTTAATTTCTTACCATTTTCATCGTACGAAATCCATTTCCCTTCTTTCTTGCTTTTCTTGTAAACGCCATCCATTTTCACAGCTCCATTTTCGAAGAACTCTTTGTAAGGGCCCTCCATCTCGTTAGCATCAAAAAGTGTTGACGATTTTAATTCTCCTGTTTTATAAAAAGATTTAGCCTCTCCTACAATCTCACCATCTGCATAATTG
>JBLHRE010000039.1:0-12521 GCA_047625765.1 Flavobacteriales bacterium | reverse complement strand
AAACATGGTGACGGGGTAAAAGTTGTTGCCCTTTGGGTGGATGACGCAACAAAATCTTGGGAAGAAACTACCAAGCGTGGTGCAAAATCTTACCAAGAGCCTTACACACGCGAGGATGCTAATGGAAAAGTTGTTTTCTCTGGAATTCATACTTACGGTGAAACCGTTCATATTTTTGTTGAACGTGGAGATTATACTGGACCATTTTTGCCAGGTTACAAAGCTTGGAATCCAGAATACAAACCAACCGATGTTGGATTGAAATTTATCGACCACATGGTAGGTAATGTAGGCTGGAACGAAATGAACCTATGGTGTGAATTCTACGCTAAAGTAATGGGCTTTGCACAATTAGTTTCTTTTGACGATAAAGACATTTCTACTGATTTTACTGCTCTTATGAGTAAAGTAATGAGTAACGGTAATGGTCGTATCAAGTTCCCAATTAACGAACCTGCAGAAGGAAAGAAAAAATCGCAAATCGAAGAGTATATCGATTTCTATAATGGTGCAGGGGTACAGCACATTGCATTGTCTACTGACAATATTATTGAAACCGTTACTGAATTGAAAAAACGTGGCGTTGACTTCTTGTATGTGCCAGAAGAATATTATGATACTGTTTTAGATAGAGTTGGTGAAATTGACGAGGATCTTGCCCCATTAAAAGAGTTAGGTATTTTGATTGATAGAGATGACGAAGGTTATTTATTACAGATTTTCACCAAGCCAATCTTAGATAGACCTACTATGTTCTTTGAAATTATTCAAAGAAAAGGAGCGCAGTCTTTTGGTAAAGGAAATTTTAAAGCGTTGTTCGAAGCTATCGAAAGAGAACAAGAAAGCAGAGGTACTCTATAATTTGTTAATTAGCAGAACATCAACCCCCAAAATCAATTTTGATTTTGGGGTTCTTTTATTTTCAATATGCAGGTTTCTCAAGTAATACAAACATTACGATTTAGTCCGGTTGTTCCTTTTAAATTGGAAGGGCCAAAAACCTGTATCCTATCTTTTGAAAATTTTATTTCCGATAAAAATTTAAGCGAACAAGCATATACAGCCTCTATCAAGTCTTATGTAGAGGCTAAACTGCAAGAAGTCAATGCTAAATATGCCATTGGAGGATATTTAGAGAATAGACAAAACCTTTATAGCCGCAGCTCACATTTTGATTTAGAAGATGACCTATCAAGATCCGTTCATTTAGGGACGGATATTTGGTGCCCTGCAGGAACTCCTATCTATGCTCCATTGGAAGGAACTATCCATAGTTTTAAGAACAACAACAGCTACGGAAATTACGGACCTACTATTATCCTAGAACACACCGTTCAAGAAGTTACTTTCTTCACCTTATATGGGCACTTAAGCTTGGAGAGTTTGATTGGCATAAAGGCTGGTCAAAAAATTATTTCTGGCCAGCAAATTGCGACCTTAGGCCAAGTTGCAGAAAATGTAGGCTGGCCCCCACATTTGCATTTTCAATTGATTACGGATATGCAAAATATGAATGGAGACTACCCAGGAGTAGCATCCACTCTGGATATTGACAAATGGAAAGGGTATTGTTTAGATCCGAATTTGATATTAAGGTCCCAAATCTAAAAAGAGAAAATTTTCTAACTGAGTGTAATACTATTCCCTTTTCAACTTTATTTTCACCAGGCCTTGGTCTATCATTTGGTTTATATCCATAGATAGTTTTAAGTGATAAATTAAAGGGAGATTTATCAGCAGAAACGCTGTAGATTTCAAGCATATCAGCAAGGTCGTTTGCAGCAAACCCATATCTCTTACATCTAATTGCGCATTAACGAAATACGCTGCAATCACATTCACACTAATCAGGGCTATCAACCAAAGAATCCTTTTCGAAAAAGGGCGAAGCCCTTCGTGCCAATACAAGTAATACCCTCTAAAAAGATTAAACAGTCCCAAACCAATCAGTCGAGCATAGGCTGCCCCAACTATACCATAAGCATTAATTAAAAAAAGATTCAAGGGAATCAACACAAGTACTAATAAAGCATTAGATATTACGTTGACCTTCCAATATTTTTTTGAATTGGCCAAAACCTGAACGTTTACTCCAGATACCATATCAATTAGCTGAGCGATACCTAATATTAAAAATACTTTAGCCACCACGGCATAGTTTTCGGGCATAAAGGACAAAAACTCTCCCATATTCCACCAAAACAACAGAAATAACACACCCCCAACAATCAACAATACAGTGGAACTTTTCTGATAGATGGTTTGAATCTCTTTTAGATCATTCCTTCTCCATGCGTCAGATATTACCGGAATAGATATATTAATCAAAGCCTTTTGAGGCACCGCAATGACACTGATAAAATAAATTGCCACGGTAAAATATGCCGTTTGTGCTAGTCCTTGTAATCCAGCAACTGCAATCACATCAACAAAAAGAGATAAAGATCCAAAAATCCTTACGAAAGCATAAAATCCAGCAAATTGGATAAGGCTATTTTTTAAACGCTTGGTTAACCGCGACCATTTGCCAGGAAACACCAATGCCTTTTCCTTCCATAGCTTCCAAATCAAAACTATAGAAATCAACCAATACAAACTGGAAAACAAGTACATGTACCACTCAAAACTAATCCAACTTATCGCTACCATTATTACCCCGGCCATTACTAAAACCCGAAACAATATTTGGTTACAAAATGCGGTGTAAACTGTAAACTTTAAATTATTTACAAAACTCGCTAGCAAGGAGAAACACAGCATGCCTGAGGCAAGGATGGGCATTAGGTAGAAATAATCCACCAACAAAGGGGACTTTCCAAATTTGCGATAAATAAAATCTTGATTTAAAAACACTAAGAGCATCACTATAGAAAATCCCACAATAGCAACGATCACTGTCAATTGAAATAAATCTCTTTGCTCTGGAGTTAAGTGCGCTTTGTAATAAGGGAAAAATTTATGTACTAAAGGAATCATTCCCAATCCAGACAAAGCAATCAATGGAGTAGCAATCGCTACAAATACCTGTGTTAAGCCCAGTTGTTCCGGAGTAAAGAAATTGGCATACAAAACAAATAGATTTACTGCGCCTAAACAGAAACCTATGTACGTCAAAATAGACGCCTTTATACTTTGTTTTTTTATTACTCCCACCAGAATATTAATCTACCAATTTGCTTTATGAAACAGCGACAAATATGAACCTTTTTCTCTAAGAGAATAAAAAATCACTCTAATAATTCGGCATTTATTGTGTGGCCAAAATTGAGAATAGTTGATTTGCCTTTTTTCAAAGGAAGACAACATTCTTTGATGAATTAGGTACAATAGATGATCAACACTATTTCTTGAATTTACAGCATATTATTTAGTACTTTCGACATCATAATTATTATATTTTTTTATGACAATCGGTATGATTTTGGACGGGACATTCCCTTATGACCCACGTGTAGAAAATGAGGCAATTTCGCTAATCAACGCAGGCCACCAAGTACACCTATTTTGTCTTACCTACGTAAAAGGGCAACCAAAATATGAGGTGATTGATGGCATTAATATCCATCGGGTGTATCTGCCAAAAATTTTTCGTTCATTATCCGCGCTCACTTATACTTTCCCGATTTATCACATTAGGTTAAAAAAAGTCTTAGATGATTTCTTTAAGACCTACGATTTAAACACTATTCATATTCACGATATGCAAGTGGCGAGATCTGTTTTTTGGGCTCTTGGAAAAAGGAATTCCATTCCTGTTGTTTTGGATTTACATGAAAATAGACCAGAAATAATGAAGTTTTATGGTCATGTTAAATCATTCCCTGGAAAGTGCTTGATTTCCCCAAAGCGATGGAAAAAAATGGAGTACCGATACATAAAAAAAGCAGATAGGGTAGTAGTGGTCACTGAGGAGGCAAGAGATTATTACGTTGCAGAGACTCAATGCAACAAAGACAAATTCATAGTTCTTCCTAATACCACAAGGAAATCTTTTTATTCCACCTTTACAATCAATACTGAAATAGAACAAAAATTCGCGGATCGCTTCAACATCCTTTATGTTGGTGAAACTGGATACAGAAGAGGTTTGCATACGATCCTCGATTCTATCCCTTTATTGAAAGACACAATTCCAAACATCAAAGTGGTAATTGTAGGGCACAGCAAAGATTTCCCCAAATTGAAATCAAAAATAATAGATCTTGGCATCGAAGAATACGTCTCGCTTGAGGGATGGAAAGATTTTAAGCTATTCCCTTCTTATATTCGTTCGTCTCAGGTATGCATTTCTCCTATTCACCAAAACCCACATCACAACTCCACCTTTGCCAACAAGTTGTTTCAATACATGGCATTTGGCAGGCCTGTCATCGTCAGCGACTGTATGCCTCAAGAAAGAATTGTAAATACACATGAATGTGGTTTGGTCTTTCATGATCGAGACCCGAAAGATTTTAGCGAAAAACTACTATACTTATTCCATCATCCAGAAAAAATGGTGGAAATGGGTGAAAATGGCTTCAAAGCTGTAAAAGAAATTTACAACTGGGAACAGACATCATTAGGCTTATTAAATTATTACCATGAAGAAGAAAAAATCAGAATTTGATCTATCATACTCCGATAGCCACACAGAAAGATTTGCAATAACCCAGTCGTTTATTAAAAAGTACGTTCAAACGTCTGATCGTATTTTAGACATTGGTCCATTAAATCCTTTCTCAAGAATTTTGGCCTCTCAAGGTTATCAGGTAGATAACACTCCTGAAGATGTGGATCTTGACCTTCATCCTGAAATAACCTTACAGCAAGAGTATGATATTGTAACAGCTTTTGAAATATTCGAGCATTTAGTTTCTCCTTTCCCTATCTTAAAAGATGTGAAATCGAACCTTCTTATTGCTTCGGTTCCCTTAAAATTATGGTTTTCGGATGCCTATTGGAACGATCAAGACCCATATGACAGACATTATCATGAGTTCGAACCAAAACAATTTGATATGTTGCTGGAAAAGGCGGGATGGAAAATCATAGATCAAAAGAAGTGGAAGAGTTATTCTAGATTTAAAATTGGTGTTCGACCAATCCTACGAAAATTTACAGACAGATATTATCTTGTAGTTTGTGAACGCAACAATAAAAATTCCTGGAAATGAGAGTGTTTGTCCTATGCACTGGAAGGTCAGGTTCCGTAAGTTTTATTAAAGCCTGTTCGCACATTACCAATTACAGCTCAGATCATGAATCATTAAGCCGGGAATTAGAGGAGAAGCGTTTCAATTATAAAGACAATCATATTGAAGCAGACAATAGGCTTTCTTGGCATTTGGGGGAATTAGATAAACGATTTGGTGACACACCTTTTTTTATTCACTTAAAACGCGATTCTAAAAAAACAGCCAAGAGCTTTCTCCATCGATTAAATGGCGAAAATTCAATCATTAAGGCTTACATTCAAGGTATAAAACTTAAGCATATAAATTCTCTAAATCAAGTTGAGCTTACTCAATCTTGTGAAGATTATGTAGAAACTGTAACGAGTAATATTGAACATTTCCTGCAATCGAAATCTAAGAAATTAACCGTCAATCTTGAAACAGCGCAAGATGGGTTCAAAGAATTTTGGAATTTAATTAATGCAGAAGGAAACCTAGAATTGGCTCTTGACGAGTTTAACATACATCACAATCCTAGCAAAGGCTTCCGCCTTTCTTCTTTATTCTATTTAATTAAGCTAAAAGCATCTAAAATATTCACGACCTTTACTCCGAGAAAGTAGGTCATTTTAATTTCTCCCTAAACTTCAACTTCTCCCTCTGAGGAGCTTCTATTGGTAAAATTTCAGTTGGTTTAAAGGTCATAGCTTGGTGTGTCGCTTTTAAGTTTCGACAAAGTTTGGTCAAGCCAGGAGCTTCTAAAGAGGCTGCATGGTCGGTCCCTTTCCATGTTCTGTCTTTGGTAAAATGACGCTCAATCCAGGGCGTTCCTAAGGCGTATGCCGCAATGTCTACAGCTATCCCCAAATGATGCCCAGAAAAGCCTATTTCGCTTACTCGACTACCATAAGCAGCTTTGATACGCGTAATTTCCAACAAACAAACTTCATCAAAAGGAACTGGATATCCAGAAGTACAAGAATAAACGACCAAACGCTTTGCATCTCCGGTTTCTTCGAACAGAGAAATAATTTGATCTTCTTCCGCTTTGGTTGTCATGCCCAAAGAGATATGGACTTCTCCCTTGTAATCATCTCTCAACACTTTCAGCATTTCGAAATGGTTATTACAGGCAGAAGGAACCTTAATGAATACCGGATGCAATGAAACAATCTCTTGAGCAGAAGTTACATCCCATACCGAGGTTGCATATCCAATTGCATTGGCTTCACAAAACGTTTTTAATTCTTGATGTTGATCTACATCAAATTCTAAATATTCTCTATGCGCTCCGTAGGTTGCACCATAGGAATTACTTTGATTTGGATGGGGAGCATGATATTGATCTTCGGTCAATAAATCTTTAGAGTTTCTCTTTTGAAATTTAGCATAGTCTGCTCCTGATTGTTTTGCTAAAAGAATTAATTCTTTAGCAATTTCCATTTCTCCTTTGTGATTACACCCAATTTCAGCGATCACTTTTGGTGACTTATATTCCATATCCATTATCTTATAAAAACATACTCTGCACCCACATCCACAACAATACCGTTGCTAATGCCGGAAGCATATTTACGACCTTCAATTTTGTAATCCCTAAGACATTCAAGCCAATCCCTAATATCATAAGCCCTCCTACCGCAGAAACCTCGGTAATATAAGCCTCTGATACATAGCCTTGCATTTGAGTTGCCAGTAAGGTAATTCCGCCTTGAAATAACAGCATTGGAATTACAGAAAAGATTACGCCAGATCCAAATGAAGCCGCTAAGACTATAGCCGAAATTCCGTCCATAATACTTTTAGTGAATAACAGGTCTCTATCGCCAGATATACCTTCGTTCATGGCTCCAACAATCGTCATAGACCCCACACAAAAAAGTAAAAATGCTGTTATTAAGCCTTCATTAAAGGTGGATTCTTTTGAGCCTAATATGACTTTTAATCTTGCACTAAATAAATTCAATTTTACATCCAAATTCACCCATACTCCTATTACCCCTCCTGTTACTATTGCAACTACTTGCACTAAGGGATGTGCTGTTGCAAAGGCCATTTTAGCTCCTAAAACCAAAACAAAAAGGCCAATGCCTTGAAATATTATTTCCTTAATTTTTTCAGGAAAAACTTTACGTAATGATAGGCCTATTAGCCCTCCAGCCAATACTGTTGCTACATTTACAAAGGTTCCTATTGGAAGTATCATCTCCATATCAGTCCTCTGAAAATTCTACCAACATTCCACGATAAACAGAGAACAGCTTTGCCTTAGATACAAAGCCATCGTACTTCCCTCTTTTGGTAACTGCTAAATTCCATGCACCCGATTTCTTGAACTTATCCATTACCTGTTCCATGGGCTCTTCACAGTCAATTATACCTAAGGGTTGGTGCATTAGATCCTCAACCTTTATTTTTTCATACAAGCTTTGATCGAACATGATATTTCGAATATCATCTAGGGTAACAATACCTTGCAATTCATTTTCATGCGAAACCACAGGAAAAATATTCCTGGTTGAATGGGCTACAACTTTCACCAATTCACCCAAAGTCATCTCAGAATAAATAGACTTGAAATTTCGCTCAATAACTTTACTTAATTGCAGACGCATCAGTACAGCTTTATCTTTATGGTGGGTAATTAATTCCCCTCTGTCTGCTAGCTGTTTGTTATAAATAGAATGCGGTACAAAATACTTCACCGTCATATAAGAAATTGATGCGGCAATCATAAGAGGTAGGAACAATTCGTAACCGCCTGTTAATTCTGCAATAAGGAAAATTGCGGTTAATGGTGCATGAAGCACTCCCGCCATTAAAGCTCCCATGCCAACTAAGGTAAAATTACTTACCGACACGTTTTGCTTAGAAAATATATTAATCGTAGAAGCAACTGCATAGCCCATCATAGAACCCATAAACAAGGTTGGCGCAAAAATACCTCCAACTCCACCTGCTGCAAAAGTTACTGCTGTTGCAATAATTTTGAACATAAACATTGCTACAATAATCAATAACAAGACCATGGCATTTTCTGCAAACGAATCCATCCAGGTTCCCTCTAACATTAATGATGCATTGCCGGAAAGCAAATGATTGATACTTTCATAACCTTCACCATATAATGGAGGTAGAACAAAAACCAATAATCCAAGAACACTTCCACCAATAATCACTCTTTTTCCACGCGCCTTGATTTTCTTAAATAGCTCTTCTACAAAGAAAAACACCTTAGTAACATATACAGACAGCAATCCTCCAGCAATACCAAGAATCACATAATAGCCCGTATCTGCAATTTGGAAACTATCTGATAGTTTGAAATAAAACAGAACATCCTCGCCAACAAGCATTCTAGAGGTTAGTCCTGCCGCTACAGATGCCATTAACAATGGCACCATCGATGACATGGTTAAGTCCAACATCAGCACTTCTAAGGCAAATACAATTGCTGCTACAGGGGCTTCAAAAATTGCTGAAAGCGTTCCTGCTGCTGCACAACCAATCAACAATATTCTGGTCTTATAATTTAGGCGCATCAAACGGGCTACGTTCGAACCAATGGCAGATCCTGTAGCAACGGTAGGACCCTCCAGCCCTACAGACCCTCCAAAACCTACTGTTAAAGCAGAGGTGAAAATAGAACGGAACATATTGTTTCTAGGGATGATTCCATTTCGTTTTGAAATGGCATATAGCGCCCCAGGAATACCATGCCCTACAGGCTTCCGAATGATGTATTTGATGACCAATACTGTTAATGCAATCCCTATTAAAGGATACAAAAAGTAGAGGTAAGTATGATAGTCTTTAATGCTATCGGAAATAAGTAAAGCCTGAATAAAGTGTGTCATGTTTTTAATGACAACCGCAGCTAGTCCGGATCCAAATCCAACAATCACACTTAAAATAAGTATGAATTGTCTGTTGCTGATGTGTTTAACACGCCACAACAAAAACTTTTTTAACCAGACTTTTAATGTCATTAATTGTAGATAATCTTATTCAGATATTTTTGCGGTAACCGCGATACTCAATTCTTCTAATTGCGCATTGTCTATAGTTGCCGGAGCATCAATCATAACATCTCTTCCCGAATTGTTTTTCGGGAAAGCAATGTAATCGCGGATACTATCAGAACCTCCCATTAAGGCTACCAAACGGTCGAAGCCAAAGGCAACACCACCATGTGGAGGAGCACCAAATTCGAAGGCATTCATCAAGAATCCAAACTGTGCTTGAGCTTCTTCATCGCTAAACCCTAACAAGGTAAACATACGCTTTTGCAAATCTCTATCGTGAATACGAATAGAACCTCCACCAATTTCAGAACCATTCATCACCAAATCATAGGCATTGGCACGAACCTTTCCTGGCTCTGTATCAATCATATGCATGTCTTCTGGTTTTGGAGAAGTAAACGGGTGGTGCATGGCATGGTATCTTGCAGAATCTTCGTCCCATTCTAACAATGGAAAATCCAATACCCATAATGGAGCAAATACTTTAGGATCTCTCAATCCCAAACGATTCCCCATTTCCAAACGCAATTCGCTTAGTTGCTTGCGTACCTTGTCTGTTGAGCCAGCCATTACAAATATCAAATCGCCAGGCTTTGCACCCATCTTTTCGGCCCAAGCTTTCAAAGCTTCAGCATCAAAGAATTTATCTACCGATGATTTAAACGTACCATCTGCATTGTATTTACAGTAAATCAATCCTGTCGCGCCAATCTGAGGTCGCTTCACAAAAGCAATCAAAGCATCCAATTGTTTTCTGGTATAGTCTGCGCAACCTTTGGCATTGATTCCAACAACCAATTCTTGCTGATCGAATACTTGGAAACCTTTGTTTTGTGCAACATCATTCATTTCAACAAATTCCATCCCAAAACGAATGTCTGGCTTATCTGAACCATACAAACGCATCGCTTCATCATAAGTAATTCTTGGAAATTCGGATGTATTAACAGCTCCTATTGTTTCTAACAAATGTCGGGTCAATCCTTCAAAAGTGTTTAGAATATCTTCTTGCTCTACGAAACTCATTTCGCAGTCTATCTGTGTAAATTCTGGCTGACGATCTGCACGCAAATCTTCGTCACGGAAACATTTTACAATCTGGTAATACCTGTCGAATCCAGAAACCATTAGCAATTGCTTGAACGTTTGTGGTGATTGTGGTAAGGCATAAAACTGACCTTCGTTCATTCTCGATGGCACTACAAAATCACGTGCCCCTTCTGGAGTAGACTTGATTAAGTAAGGTGTTTCGACATCAATAAAACCTTGCTGGTCTAAATAATTACGAACCGCCATTCCTACGCGGTGTCGTAACAATAAATTCTCACGTACCGGACTTCTTCTCAAATCCAAGTAACGGTATTTCATTCTTAGGTCTTCACCACCATCCGTTTCATCTTCGATGGTAAACGGAGGTGTTTTCGATTCGTTAAGAATGGTAAGTGTCGTTACAGCAATTTCTATCTCTCCTGTAGCAATATTTTTGTTCTTGCTGCTGCGTTCAATTACCTTCCCTACAACCTGAATCACATATTCACGGCCCAATTTAGCTGCTTGCTGCAACATTTCTTTTGGGCTATCTTCATTAAAAACCAATTGAGTAATCCCATAGCGATCGCGCAAATCGACAAAAGTCATTGCACCTAAATCTCTACTGCGCTGAACCCAGCCGCTCAATTTTACTTCTTTTCCTAAGTCGTTGATTGTTAACTCTCCGCAAGTGTTTGTACGTAACATCTAATCAAAATTGTTTCAGTGCGCGAAATTACCCAAAATGTAAGAAAGCTTGGCTAATTCTGTGGTTTTTTTAAAGCACAAAAAAAGCTCTGCAATAATTGCAGAGCTTTTTATCCTATTCGGGTATAATATCGGGTTTACTCTCCCTTTTCTTCTTTCAACAATGCATCCCAACCTTGTGCTGTCAAAGGATGTGCTCCACCATCTCTTGTGATTAAATACATGCCTTCTTTCTCTTCGCACATATGTCCAATAACGGTAAGACTTGGATTTCCTTTGATTTTCTCAAAGTCATCCATCGCTATGGTCATCAACAATTCGTAATCCTCGCCTCCAGAAAGTGCCACCATAGTGGAATCAATCTTAAATTCTTCGGTAGAAGAAATTACCATTGGGTCTAAAGGGATTTTATCTTCATAAATCTTCACCCCAACTCCAGACGCTTTGCATAAATGAATAGTCTCTGAAGAAAGCCCATCAGAAACATCTATCATTGAAGTTGGCTTAACGCCTAAATCTTCTAGTAATTTAGGAATATCCATTCTAGCCTCAGGCTTTAATTGACGCTCCAGAATGTAATCATAACCCGCCAATTCTGGTTGCATGTTTGGATTTTCGGCATACACAGCTTTTTCTCTTTCCAAAACCTGCAATCCCATGTAAGCTCCACCCAAATCTCCCGTAACCACCAACAAATCATTGGCTTTTGCCCCCGAACGTTTCACCACCTTGTCAGCAGCTACAGTCCCGATTGCCGTAATAGATATGGTCAATCCAGATGTTGAAGAAGTAGTATCTCCTCCAATCAAATCCACATTAAAATGTTGACATGCCAAATGAACTCCTGCATACAATTCCTCGATTGCCTCTAGCGGAAACCGTGAAGAAACCGCAATAGAAACCGTTATCTGAGTTGGCTTTGCATTCATGGCATACACATCAGAAACATTTACCGAAACGGCTTTGTATCCCAAATGTTTTAAGGGTACATAGGTTAAATCGAAATGCACCCCTTCGGTTAACATATCGGTAGTTATTACCGTACTTCCCGATGACAGATCTAAAACAGCAGCATCATCACCAACTCCTAGAAGCGATGAAGCATGTTGCAATTCGATGTTATCTGTTAAATATTTAATTAGTCCAAACTCACCTAATTCGGCAAGACTAGTTCTTTTTGGCTCTTTGTCTTCTAATATACTCATGTTGCAAAGTTAATTGTTTAAGAATAGGGTTTTCAAAATTAAAAAATGAAAAATTATAATTTAGTCTGTTCCATCTTTTCTGAAAAAACATCTTAAAATTTAATTACCTTCTTCCCAAATATCTATCACAAAATGAGACTTATTCTTCTATCTATATTCTTCGGTATATTTCAGGTTCACGCTCAAACGGGCACTTTAAAAGGAAGAGCTTTTAATGGCTTAAACAACGAAGCCGTTCCTTTTGCAAATATTGTTTTGGTAGACCAACAAATTGGCGGTGTTTCTGATATTGATGGATTATTTAGAATTGAAGAAATCCCTCCAGGTGTTTACGATGTTAGTTGCTCTTTTATAGGCTTTGAAAGCGTCTATCTGCAAGGCATTAGAATTAACACCTC
>JBLHRE010000038.1:0-12834 GCA_047625765.1 Flavobacteriales bacterium | reverse complement strand
GTTGAATTATCTCCATTTGCACGCGTTCCAACCCACACAGCATCAGATTCTGGAAAGGGTGTATAATTTGGTAATTGACCATGCGCGATAAAACAAGTAAAGAAAAAAACTGTGCTTAGTAAAAAAAATTTAAAATATTTCATATTAAATTATTTTAGATAATTACTAATGTAGCTACCGAATATATAAAGAATTTAAGAATCAAATTACCTCCGTAATAGTAAACAAATGAACCTTAGTTTTTCGTTAATTGGAAATGCTTACCCCATTCAGCTCACTATCAACAAGAAATAGCCTTTTGAATGATTTTTTTCAATAGAAAATTGATCTGACTGAAGCTTGTTACGCATGCTTTTTGTGCTTCTTTTAACACCTTTTTCATAAAGTGCACATCGGAGTAAACTGATAATTCCATATTTTTAATTGGGATTGGTTTTTTTATATTTGGCTCCTAGAAATTCTCACCAACTACGCCTACTATGATATTCAATTCCATTGAATTTGCAATTTTTTTCCCCATAATATTTTTGTTCTATTGGCTGGTTTTTCAAAGGTCCTTAAAAGGAAGGAATCTCTTTATTATTGCTGCTTCATATTTTTTCTATGGCGTATGGGATTGGAGGTTTTTATCCTTAATCTTCATTAGCTCTTTAGTGGACTTTATTATCGGGAATCTTATTTTTAAAGAAGAAGATTCTACTAAGCGGAAACGTTATTTAGCCCTTAGTTTAATTTCAAACTTAGGTATACTAATATTCTTTAAATACTTCAATTTCTTTATTGATAGTTTCTCAGAGGCATTCTCATTATTTGGAGCTACCATGGAGGTTGACAGACTAAACATTATCCTTCCCGTGGGAATTAGCTTTTACACCTTTCAAACTTTAAGCTACACTATAGACATCTATCGCAAGAAACTTGAGCCAACAAAAGACCCGCTCAGCTTCTTTGCATTTGTTAGTTTCTTCCCTCAACTAGTTGCTGGCCCAATTGAAAGAGCAAAAGATTTATTACCTCAGTTCTACAGCATAAAAAAAGCAAATTATCAGGACTTCAAATCAGGATTAATCATTGTCGGAACCGGATTGTTTCAAAAAATTGTCATCGCAGATAGATTAGCTATTTATGTTGATGGTGTGTTTGGGAATTTAGATGGTGCACAAGGTTTGCCAATGGTGTTAGGAGCAGTGTTCTTTGCGTTCCAATTATATTTAGACTTTTCGGCATATTCCCTAATTGCGATTGGACTTGCAAAAACATTAGGCTTTCAATTATCTACCAACTTTGCACGCCCCTACTTTGCTGGGACATTTTCAGATTTCTGGAACCGCTGGCATATCTCTTTAAGTTCTTGGTTTCGAGACTATCTGTATATACCATTAGGAGGGAGTAAGAATGGAAGTTTCAATACCAAGAAAAACATTCTCATTGTATTTATTCTTAGTGGTCTTTGGCATGGAGCCTCATGGAGTTTTGTAATCTGGGGGGTGCTTAATGGTTTATTTCTTATTTGCCTAGACCCCTTATTTACTTATCTCAATTTAAGCAAAAGAATAAAGCCCCTCCTTATCACCTGCTTATGGACTTTTAGTTTGGTCTTTTTTAGAGCTCCAGATTTTGGTTCCGCATTTAAAGCAATATCACAGTTTGGCTTTGGAAGTGCCGACAAACTATATGATTTTGGACTAAACATCACGGAGTTTAAATTGGTAATGTTAATGCTAGCACTTTTCATTGTTTTTGAAGCATTTCAAGAAAAAGGAAAGCTCTTTTGGTCTTTTATTTCACGTCAACATTTCTTTGTGCGATACTCATGTTACATTGGTTTAATTCTTACCATCCTATTTTTAGGTTCGTATGGTGTAGGAGTAAATGACAATAATTTTATTTATTTTCAATTTTAAAGGATGAAGAACCAAGCAAACAAAGAAACCCCGAAAGTTCGTTGGCAAGAGACTTATCCTGTAGTTGGAATCATATTCAAAACACTAATCCTAACATTAGTGGTTTTAGGAACCTTATTGAGCTTTGATAATGTTGGACTTTTCGAGCCCGACCAAAAGAATAATCACACCCTAAGGAAATGGGACGCTTACTATGATTTCACAAAAAAGAATGATGTTGATATATTATTGGTTGGAAACTCACACCTCTATACGGGTATAAACCCAAAAACATTAAGCTCGATATTCGGTTGTAATTCGTTCATTTTAGCTTCGCCAGGCACTAATGTTGTAGATCATTATTATGTTATCAAAGAAGCGATTAGAGTTAGTAAACCAAAGGTGATTGTTCTAGAAACGTACGGATTAAAAGGAAATAGCATTTTGAAAGATGCACAACTTTCTGATCTATTTAAAAGTTTTCAAGCAAGAAGGAATTTTGGTGTTAAAATGACATCCATGCCCTCATTGTTTGAGATTAAGAGTTATCCGTACGCCTGGTTTAACTGTTTAAGAAATCACGATTTCCTGTACACCAACATGGAGCAGATCGATAAAAACATTGCTTTAAGTAAAAAGAAAGCGAAAAAGAACAAGAAACTCTACTTAGGAAGATATGTTAGATTTCAATCTGGACTGCAAAGCGCCACTTTACAGCGTTATAAGTCAGAAGGGGCGCCTGTAAATGGAGCTGACTTTATCATAGGAAACAAACCCTCTGACTACATTCAAAAAACGGTTGATTTTTGTAAAGAAGAAGGTATTGAGCTTGTGTTTTTAACCCTTCCAATGTATAAAGACCATGTTTCGGATTACCTGATCTGGAAAGATCGTTTAAACCGACAGATCATTGAAGCAGATTCAAGTGTCAACTGGATTGATATGCAAACAGGTTCAAATTATAAAGGTTTTAATACCGAATCATTTGAAGACACATATGGCGGCAATCAACACATGACCTACAAAGGGTCCTTATTGGCCACTTATAAATTGGCAGAACATCTGAATCTAACCTTAAAAACCCCCATAATCAAGAACGAATCCGAATCTTGGAAGACCTTATTTTATGGACAAGAAGGTTTTTTTGAAAATCACAATCCTAATGTCGATGATAAAAAAAATAAGATATTATTCACCGGTACCGCCAGCACTCCTGTAAAAGAAGTACTATTTCTTGAAAGGGATAAATACAACACTATAATGGTTAAAACCATCCAGGACGCAAACAAAAACTGGAATTTTGATAAAATAAAAGGTGTGAATCTAAAGATGGAGCTTCAGTTTCCAAACAAACCAAAACAGGTATTGATGGTGCAAATTCCAAAAAATCCTTTATATAAATTTTCTAATAAAATTCTATTTAACTCGAACCTCCAGAAATTTAAAGTCTTTAAATTGCTGGATGTCACGTTTTATTAAAGGGAATCGCATAAAATTTAAATCGATTTCGTCAATCGAAATATAAGTTCTTTCCATGTGTTCTAATTAGACTTATTCTTAATTGTAGTTCTGCTTGTGTGTATCCTTCCATCGGTTTATATTTGCAGGACGTAAATAGACTCTGAACGAATTTTAAATTACTCGGTAATTATGAGTGCAAATTCTGCTTTTTTAAAATCATCATTGGCCAAAAAATATTGGATGGCCGCAACAGGATTGTTCCTTTGCTTATTTCTTTTAGGTCACTTGGCTGGTAACCTTCAGTTATTCAACTTAACTGAAGAAGGTCGTTTAATGTTTAATGAATATGCTTTATTCATGACAACAAACCCAGCGGTAAAAATCCTTTCTTATGTAACTTACATTTCTATTCTTTTCCATGCTGCCGATGGTATTGCATTGACCATAAAGAATAAAAAAGCTAGACCCGTAAACTACGTTTACAACAAGCCTTCTGCAAATTCTGCTTGGTCTTCTAGAAATATGGGTGTTTTAGGAACTATTATGTTAGCATTTATTGTTACACACATGGCTGGCTTCTGGTACACAATGCACTGGGGAGAACTTGGTGTTGATGCTAATGGCAATAGAGATTTGTATGAAGCTGTAATGGTTTCTTTCCAAGAACTTTGGTATGTTGCACTGTATGTCGTTTGTATGGTTGCTATTGGATTCCACCTTTACCACGGCTTCAAATCGGCTTTTCAATCTTTAGGATTGAACCACAAGAAATACAATGGCAAAATTCAAGCAGTAGGAAAGGCATATTCTATTATTGTCCCTGCATTGTTTGCTGCTATCCCGGTAGTGATTTACATAAGCACTGCTCTTTAATTATTAATCCTGCGTTACGATATACCTTATGAATTTAGATGCTAAAATCCCAGAAGGACCACTTGCAGATAAGTGGAGCAATCATAAAAACAATGTACGCTTAGTAAACCCTGCCAACAAGCGTTTGATAGACATTATTGTTGTTGGAACTGGTTTGGCTGGTGGCTCTGCGGCTGCCTCTCTTGCTGAGATGGGTTACAATGTGAAAGCATTTTGCTTTCAAGATTCACCACGTAGAGCGCATTCTATTGCTGCTCAAGGTGGTGTGAATGCTGCTAAGAATTATCAAAATGATGGTGACTCTTCTTACCGTCTTTTCTACGATACGATTAAAGGTGGTGACTACCGTTCTCGTGAAGCAAACGTTTATCGTTTAGCGGAAGTTTCGGAAAACATCATTGACCAATGTGTTGCTCAAGGTGTTCCATTTGCTCGTGAGTATGGAGGGATGTTAGACAACCGTTCTTTTGGAGGTGTACAGGTTAGCCGTACTTTCTATGCGAAAGGACAAACAGGTCAACAATTATTATTAGGTGCTTATTCTGCACTATCTCGCCAAATCAACAAGGGTAAAGTTACCATGTACAACCGCCACGAAATGTTGGACGTTGTTGTTGTTGATGGTAAGGCAAGGGGAATTATTGCTCGTAACCTAGTTACTGGCGAAGTAGAACGTCACTCTGCACATGCTGTAGTATTGGCTTCTGGTGGTTACGGTAACGTATTCTTCCTTTCTACCAATGCAATGGGATCTAACGTTACTGCTGCTTGGAAAGGATATAAGAAAGGTGCTGCTTTTGCAAACCCTTGTTACACACAAATTCACCCAACATGTATTCCTGTTTCTGGAGACTATCAGTCTAAATTGACTTTGATGTCAGAGTCTTTAAGAAATGATGGGCGTATTTGGGTTCCAAAATCAAAAGAAACTGTTTTAGCTCTCCGCGAAGGAAAGATTAAAGCAAGAGAGATTAAGGAAGAAGATAGAGACTACTACTTGGAAAGAAGATACCCTTCGTTTGGTAACTTGGTTCCTAGAGATGTAGCTTCTCGTGCTGCTAAAGAACGTTGTGATGCTGGATATGGTGTTAATGCAACGGGCGAAGCAGTATTCTTAGATTTCGCATCAGCTATCCAACGTTACGGAAAAGAAACTGCGAAAATTCAAGGTTTAGATCAAAATGATGCTGCATTGGTAACCAAATTAGGTGCCGGTGTTGTAAAGGCCAAGTATGGTAACTTGTTTCAGATGTATGAAAAAATTGCAGATGACAATCCATACGAAACGCCAATGATGATATATCCTGCGGTACATTATACTATGGGTGGTATTTGGGTTGACTACAACCTAATGACTACTGTCCCTGGTTTGTACGCTACAGGAGAAGCGAACTTCTCTGATCACGGTGCTAACCGTTTAGGTGCTTCGGCATTGATGCAAGGTTTGGCTGATGGTTACTTTGTATTGCCTTACACCATTGGCGAATACTTAGCCGATGATATTCGTACAGGTGAAATTTCTACTGAATTGCCAGAATTTGTTGAAGCTGAAAAAGCGGCAAAGGAACGTTTAGAGAAATTGATAAACAATCCTGGAACCAAATCTGTTGACTTCTTCCACAGGCGATTGGGTAAAATCATGTGGGACAAGTGTGGTATGGCACGTAACTCCAAGGTTTTGACAGAAGCAATCGAAGAAATTAAAGCTTTGAGAGCAGAATTCTGGAAAGATGTACGTGTTCCTGGTACGGTGAACGGAATGAACCAAGAGCTAGAAAAGGCTGGCCGTGTGGCTGACTTTATGGAGCTTGGAGAGTTGATGTGTCACGATGCATTGGCAAGAGCTGAATCTTGTGGTGGTCACTTCCGTGAAGAGTCTCAGACTGACGATGGTGAAGCACAAAGAAACGATGACGATTTCGCTTATGTTGCCGCCTGGGAATACACTGGTGACAATCAAACTCCTGCTTTACATAAAGAGGATTTGAAGTTCGAAAACGTAGAATTGAAACAACGTAGTTATAAATAAAAGCGCCCCGAATTTTTCTGGGAACAAAAGACTTACTTATGAATCTTACGCTTAAAATTTGGCGACAAGCCGGTCCAAAAGACAAAGGAAGAATGGTAACATATCAGGTAGCTGATATCTCACCAGACATGTCTTTCTTGGAGATGTTGGATGTATTGAATGATAGTTTGATAGTAGGAGGGGATGATCCTGTTGCATTCGATTACGATTGTCGCGAGGGAATCTGTGGTATGTGTAGCCTTTATATCAATGGAGAAGCACATGGCCCGGGTAGAGCAATTACTACCTGTCAGTTGCACATGCGTTCTTTCAAAGATGGAGAGACTGTTTATATCGAACCTTGGAGAGCGCAAGCTTTTCCTATTATCAAGGATTTAATGGTAGATCGTTCTTCGTTCGACCGTATTATCCAAGCAGGTGGTTATGTGTCTGTAAACACCTCTGGTAACACCATTGACGCCAACTCTATTCCTGTGCCTAAGGTCGATGCTGACAAAGCATTTGACGCAGCGACCTGTATTGGTTGTGGAGCCTGTGTTGCTACTTGTAAAAACTCTTCTGCAATGTTATTTGTTGCTGCTAAAGTTTCTCAATTGGCATTATTACCACAAGGACAAGCAGAAGCTAAAGAGCGCGTACTAAGCATGGTTGGCCAAATGGACGATGAAGGTTTTGGTAACTGTACCAATACTGGAGCATGTGAGGTTGAATGTCCTAAAGAGATTTCTTTAGAGAACATCGCTCGTATGAACCGCGAATACATGAAAGCGAGTATTAGTTCAGAAAAATAAGTCGAAAGACTCTTATAATATATGAACCCCGTATCGGCAACCGATACGGGGTTTTTTTTGATTTATAAAGCCTCCAACACTTCTTCCTTATATAAAAATGATATAAATTCACAGCATAATACTTTGCTACCTATGACTGAGGCCTACACAACCAAATTTGCGCTGAATTTCACTCCTACGGGAATGATTCCTACCAAGGATATAAACGCTCATACCCCAATACAACCAGACGAAATAATCCAGGAAGTATTGGAGGCCCGTTCCTTTGGAATTTCTATGGTGCACCTACATGCCCGAGATACCGATGGTAAACCCACATGGAAAAAAGAAACTTACAAAGCCATTATAGATGGCATACGCAGTGTAGATGGATATGGCCCAGATTCACTTATCCTCTGCGTTTCGACCAGCGGTCGAGATTGGCCAGATTTTGAAAGACGCTCTGAATGTCTAGATTTAGTAGGAGACTCTAAACCGGACATGGCTAGTTTGACATTAGGCTCAATGAATTTCGCGAAAAGCGCTAGCATCAATAGCCCAGAAATGATCCAAAGCTTGTTGGCAAAAATGAATGAAAAAGGCATTAAACCTGAACTGGAGATTTTTGACACAGGCATGCTCAACTATGCGCATTATTTAAAGGGAAAAGGAATGCTCAAAGGCCCTCAATATTTTAACATCATTACTGGAAACATCGCCACGGCACAAACCAAAGCGTTAGAAATAGGCACCATGATTAGCCAATTACCAAAAGATGCTATCTGGGCTTCTGGTGGTCTAGGAGCATCTCAATTAAAAGCGAATGTGTTTGGTTTAATCAACGGTGGAGGGGTAAGAATAGGTTTAGAAGACAACATTTATATGAATGCACCAAAGAAGACCCTAGCAACAAATCAGGCTTTGTTAACTAGGATAAAAGATATTGCTTCCTTGCTAGATATTACTCCATACACCCCAAAAGAACTTAGAAAACTCTTGAACTTATGAGCAAGGTTATCATATATGGCAATAGCAGTATGGCCGCGATTGTTGTGGAATATTTGGAACAATGTCCTGATCATGAGGTGGTAGCATATACTCAAGAATCTGAATATTGTACAGAACCTATTTTTGAGGGCAAACCACTTGTCCCACTTAAAAACCTACCCACACAATTCCCTAAAGAATCCCATGTCATTTTAGTGCTAACAACATTTGGACTTAAGAACCCGAGGCATAGGAAAAAAGAAGTTTGTTCTAGCATTAAAAGTATGGGATACTCCCTGTTTTCCTTCATTGATAGTAACGCATTTGTTGCAAAGAGTGCGAAAATAGGAGAAAATGTGGTTGTATTAAGAGGCTGTACAGTTGAGCCAAAAGCTGAATTATCGGACGGTGTATTTCTTAGGCCTGATGTATATGTAAGTCATGAATCGAAAATAGGAGAATACACTTATGTTGCCCCCAGAGCTTGTATTGCTGGAAGGGTAAAGGTGGGAGCATTTTGCTTTATTGGTGTAAATTCTACTATTCGTGATACGATATCGGTTGGAAACAATGCTATCGTAGGAGCAGGAGCAATTGTTCTTAAATCAGTCCCTGACTTTGGTGTTATTAAAGGAGCCACAGGGACTCTATTAGATAAAGACAGTAGTCATTTTAATGTTTGATAGTCAATTATGAATGATATAATCCCTTTCCAAAAGCCCTATTTCACCGGTACTGAAATCAAGGCTCTACAAGCGTCACTTACGAACAAGAAACTTTCTGCCGATGGGCAATTCACTAATATTTGTCAAACTTTTCTAAACAGCAATTTCAATTATCGTGAAAGCCTTCTAACCCACTCTTGCACTGCAGCGTTGGAAATAGCTGCTTTATCCATAAAAATAGAACCGGGAGATGAAGTGATTATGCCTTCATACACCTTTGTCTCTACTGCCAATGCATTTGCATTACGAGGGGCTAAAATTGTTTTTGCTGATTGCAAATCAGACCTTCCAAATATTGACGAAACTAAAATTGAAGCACTGATATCGCCTAATACCAAAGCGATAGTTGTAGTACATTACGCAGGAATAGCTTGCGAAATGGATGCTCTGATTTCTATTTGCAAAAAACACAATTTAGTTTTAATCGAAGATGCCGCTCATGCCATTGGCGCAACTTATAAAGGAGCTTTTCTCGGGAGCTTTGGGGATATCTCAACCCTTTCATTTCATGAGACAAAAAACATATCCTGCGGTGAAGGCGGAGCGCTAATCATTAACAATAAGAATTTTAGCGATACTTGTCACCAAATACGGGAAGAAGGGACTAATAAATTAGACTTCCTTAAAGGTAGAGTTAGAGAATATGAATGGGTCAATTTGGGCTCATCCTATGCTCCTTCGGAGTTGAATGCAGCAGTATTGTCGGAACAACTTCTGCACCTAGATCATGTTTTAAACTCCAGAATAAAAATTTGGAGAAAATACCATAGCGCATTAAGCCCTTTAGAGCACCTGAGGCATATCGCATTACCTTCGGTGCCCGAATTTTCGGAACACAACAGTCATATATTCTATATCGTTTGTAGTTCTTTAAGCACGAGGAATAAGCTCATGGAATTCCTTAAAAACAATATGATCCAAGTTTGTTTTCACTACCAACCACTTCATCTTTCTCCTTTTTTCACTCAAAATCATCAAAAAGTAGAGTTAACCAATACCCAAAAGTTTTCGGACGGATTGATAAGGCTACCCTTATATCCAGGATTAACTGATGCTGAACTAGAATTTATTGTTGCCAAAATCTTTAACTTTTTTCGATGTTCTTACACATAGTAGATGACGCATCGCATATCAACCTACTCTTAGATAGAGTAGATGATATGGGTCTAACTGTCCATAAGTTTTGCATCATATCAAAACATCATAACATCCGCAAAATCCAACAATCAGAAAGAGTTGAGATTATTCCGCCTATTGGACAAGATTTCCAAAACTTAATTAAATCCCTTAGCGAATACAAAGGCGTATTTATCCATAATCTATGCCACTCAAAAGCACAGATTGTAATCAATGCGAATTCAAAGGTTCGTTTTGTCTGGGTTTTATGGGGAGCTGATTATTACCGGATATTCCCAGAATTAGCGATGAACCTATTCACCCCCAAAACCATGCTTGCAAATATTTGCATTGGCAAACTTAGTTTAGGGGCTCACATGCTGTGGAGTAAGTTGAATTGGCTTACCAGCATCTTTGGACTCCCCTCACGTAACTCAACAAAAGTTAAAGCAGCGCAAAGGATGAACTCTGTTGCCAACAATTTAGGAGCACTAAGCGAATTATTTAGGCAAATTCCATTTCCTGAAAAAGCAATATTCAATGGCATTTATTATTCTATTGAAAAGTTAATTGGGAATCAATCTAACCCACCAATCCAGCTAGGCCCGAACATTTTCATTGGAAATAGCGCCTCCAATACCTCCAATCATTTAGATCTATTTGCCAAACTTAAAAATGCAATTCCTAAAAAATGCAAGGTTGTGGTGCCTTTAAGTTCTGGTTCAGCGAGGTATGGTAAGTTGATACGCATTTTTGGCAAATGGTTTTTTGGCTCACAATTTCATCCATTAATACATCACCTCAAATTAGACGCCTACCACCAAGAGCTTTTCACTTGCAGAGTTTTGTTTTTCAATCATAAACGAGCGCAAGCGTTTGGCAACATCATTTTCGGTATATGGGCTGGACACAAAGTTTTTCTGAGAGAAGAGAATCCCATTTTTCACTTCCTTAGAAAGAATGCCGTACATGTATTCTCAATAAATGCGGGCATCGATTCTACTGCTCTTAACGAACTGAATGAAGACTTGAAGAAAAGCAACCGTATAGCAATTTCAAAGCTTTTTTCGGAGGCTCGCATTCAAGCAAATTTCCAGGAAATTCTACAGTATTTAAAAGCCTAAAAAAAACCTCAATTACCATAAAGTAATTGAGGTTTTTAATTGTGTCTAATCTAATACAGACTGCTACGATCTTAAAAGACGACACCAAAGCTAATAGGGTACATTTCTGGGCCAGCATTGGCCTCGAACAGGCTGTTCATGTGGTAGCGCGCAAATAACTTTACGCCTCCAACTCCAACTTGCGCTTGTAAACCATATTGGAAATCATTCATATAAAAACTTCCACGCTCATGGTCTTTTTGTTTGTTGCCTTCAGCATTTTCATACTTACGTTTTGCCGAGGCTCCAATACGGTATCCCACAAAGCCACCTGCACCAAGATTGAACTTACTTTCTTCACCATTTTCGTCAAAATCCAACATCACCATAAACGGTAGTATTAATTGGGTATTCGAAAAGCTTGCCTTTCTAATCTCAATGTCCGGATCCTTAACAAAGCTTACTCCATTACCAACTTCTTCGATATAACGATCGTTGTCTATGCTGTACTTGTAAAAAGAAGCCCCTAATCCATATTTCAAATACAAAGGACCTTGTTTACCCACTCTGGTCTTAAAAGACCATATTAAATCAACCACACTACTACCCCAAGTTTTTAAAGTATAAGGATCGTTGGTTTTAGACAAGAGTTCCTTGTTGGCATTTAAATGATTTGCAAAACCAAGGCCCAATTGGAACATTCCTTGCGTTTCGAAAGCAGTAGGTTCTTTATCTTCCTTGATATCGGCTCCATTACCGTCTACTTCTGTGATTTTAAATCCATTTGTACCAAAAGTCAAAACATGATGACCCTCTTGAGAAAGAGAATCTACCTTACGTTGATCTACTACTTCTCCTTCAATGGCCTCCATTTCTTTGGCCAAATTTTCAACCTCCTTAGCCCATTCTTCAATACCTTTTTCTAGACTATCTGGGTTCATATTAAAACTGAATTCGAAACCATTGTCTTCATCCTGAACCCACATATTCATTTTAGAAGAGTTCATTCCTTGCACCATTCCGGCCATACCCCTAATCAATCCTTTCAACTCGTCTTGTTGTTCGGGTGTCATCCCTTTTACGCGGACTTCAATCTCTGTAGAATCGTTAAGCGAAATTCGCATAACATCCTTTTCTACTTTTTTGTCATTTTGTGCTAAAAGCCCTAATGATATTAGCATACATCCACTCAACATTACTATTCTGTGCATTATTTTCATATCAATAAATTTAATTTTGTTCAATTATTTACTCGCAAACAAATCCAATTTTGGAATATTAAAAGTGATATTCTCGGGCAGATTCAATTCCCCTCTTTTCAGCTCCTTAAGTTTATTAAATAACGTTTTTACGGTTACTTTTTCTTTTGTTTGAACCACTTGTGGTTTAGTCTGAACGATAGTCGGTTCTACCTTTGCCAGTGTGCTTATGGGCCTTACAAAAGCGTGTATTACCTGTTTCTTTTTTGCTTGTACTGATGCTAATTCAGCTGCTTCCGAAACAAGTGGGATTACCTTTTTAACAACAGTCTTTTGCTTAACTGCCAACTTCACTTCCTTTTGCTTAACAACCGCGATGGTCGATTTTGGTAAAGTTATTTCCGGCAAATCTTCTATAGGCTCTAATCCTGCCAAGTCTGTTGGAGTAACTCTTTCTACATAAAGCTGAGTGCCTTCGTTTTGTACCACCATAAAAGCAGGAATTCCAACCAACAATACCAAAGCAGCTGCTACTGCGTAATTCCAATAGGCTTTTCTTGGTGCCTTTTCCTGTGCATCCAAAGCACCTTCCAACTTCGCCCATAAATCTGGACATGGCTGAACCTTGTGGTTCTCTGTGGCGTTTTTAAACACCTTATCCATTGTATTACCCATTACTTAAACTTTT
>JBLHRE010000037.1:0-13032 GCA_047625765.1 Flavobacteriales bacterium | reverse complement strand
ATTTTCCAATGGCTTATAATTTATTCCAAAACGAAATTTCACTTCCTATTTATAGCCAATTAACATGCGATGAGGTGGATTTTGTAATTACAGAGGTAAGAGCCGCTGTTAATGCAATAATTGCAAAATGAAACGACTTTTTGATTTTTTAGTTTCATTGGTGGGATTGTTCTTTATGCTGATTCTGTTTTTTTGGGTGCCAATTTTGGTGAAACTAGACTCCAAAGGCTCTGTGTTTTTTAGACAAACTAGAGTTGGAAAGGGGATGAAACCCTTTACTATTCTAAAGTTTAGAACAATGAAGGTTGAAACGGAACATCAAGGCTGGCTAACAGTTGGCGCAAAAGATAGTAGAGTTACTAAAATGGGGTACTGGTTAAGGAAATTCAAGCTGGATGAATTGCCGCAATTATGGAATGTGTTGGTGGGGGAAATGAGTTTGGTTGGGCCAAGGCCAGAAGTACCAAAGTATGTTGCATATTATACGAAACAACAGAAAACAGTATTCCAGGTTAGGCCAGGAATTACAGATGAAGCTTCTATCATTTTTAGAAATGAAAGCGAATTGTTGGCGCAGGCTGAAAACACAGAAGAGTTCTACATCAAAGAAATACTTCCTCAGAAGCTAAATATAGGTGTAAATTATGTGCAAAGGCATACATTTGTATCAGACATCAAGATAATGATGAGAACAATAAATTCTATTTTTCATTAATGCACATTACCCTTATCGTTGGAGCCCGTCCAAATTTCATGAAAGTAGCTCCTATCATTCGAGAAATACAAAACACCAAAGCTATTTCATATGCTTTGGTGCACACGGGTCAGCATTATGATGGAAAATTAAGTCATCAATTTTTCACAGAGTTAGGTTTGCCCAAACCCGATATCAACTTAGAAGTTGGATCTGGCTCACAAGCAGAGCAAACAGGACGAATAATGATTGCTTTTGAAGCTTATTTACAAGAGCATCCAACAGATTTGGTTTTGGTTGTAGGGGATGTAAACTCAACTATGGCTGCTACTTTGGTGGCGAAAAAAAAGCACATTAAGGTGGCACATGTAGAGGCGGGCATTCGGTCTAAAGATCCAACCATGCCCGAAGAAATTAACAGAATAGTTACCGATAGTATCTGCGATTATTATTTTACTACGAGTACTCTTGCCACAGAAAATTTATTGAAAGAAGGGATTTCTAATAACAATATTTGGTTTGTTGGAAATACCATGATTGATACCTTGATGTATCATAAAGAGCAATTTTTACAAAATAATTATTTCAAAGAATTGGGCTTAGAAACTGGAGCTTATTTAGTGCTTACCTTACATCGACCATCCAATGTCGATGATCTAGAATCTATTATCAATATCTTTAAAGTTATAGAAGAGGAGTCTAAAGGTTTGCCCGTTGTTTTTCCAATGCATCCACGAACTAAGAAAAGTTTGGGAGAGAATTATTCCTTCCCTAAAAACTTTATATTATTAGAGCCAGAAGGTTATTTAAACTTCATGAATTTAGTAGCGCATGGCAAAGGTGTTATTACAGACTCTGGAGGCATACAAGAGGAAACCACGTTACTAGGTATACCCTGTTTAACGCTGAGAGAAAACACAGAAAGACCTGAAACTATTTTTGTAGGTACCAACACCTTAGTTGGCACTAACCCAGAAAAATTAAGAATTGCCTTAATCGATTTGCTTCAAAATGCCTTTGTTGCGAAAGGAGTACCAGAAAAATGGGATGGTAAAACGGCAAAAAGAATTGTCAACCAATTAACAGCATTGTGGCATTGAAAAAGGGCGATAAAATAATAAGAAATTTCGTAAACAAGTACTCGAATAGGTTCGTCTCTAGATGGCTTATTTTGATATTTGATTTGATAGGAGTTGGTGTAGCCTTTATTCTAGCTTATTTGTTAAGAATCAATTTTAATTTTGATTCAACCTACGTGAAAGATTTATTGATTCACGGACCCTATATTATTGGGCTTTATTTTATTTTTTTTCTAATAACAGGCTCCTATAAAGGAATAATACGCCATACCAGTGGTAAGGATGTAAATCGAGTAATGTTGGCAGCCTCTTTGGCATTGGTCACAAATACATTGATTACTATTTTGGCAAGAAATACCGAGCTAGAATTTTTACCTCAATTGCCACATTCTATTGCTTTAATACATTTCTTATTGGTAGCTTTTAGCCTTCTTTCTTCACGTTTTTTGGTAAAGGTGCTTTACAGAAGTCTGAGTAGTAAGGTGGTTGAAAATAAGATTGAAGTACTTATATACGGGGTTTCAGATAGAAGTCAACGCGTGGCACAAATGTTTGCAACAAAGTTTGGCGCTTATAATGTAAACGGATTTATTTCAACAGATTCAAGGTCTATTGGTCAAACAATGTTGGGCCTAAAATGTTTTAATCTCGATCAGGCAAAAGATTGGATTGCCTCCAAGAAAATCAATGAATTAATCTTAGGCGAAGAGCTTCCAAACGAAGATAGAAAACTGATTTATAATCTTTGTTTAGAACATCGAGTAAAGATTAAAAATGTGCCACCCATTGATCAATGGATTGAAGGAAATATTCAAGCCAGCCAGTTAAAGCAAGTTACAATAGAAGATTTGTTAGGTCGTTCTGAAGTTCAGATAAGACAAGATCATATTGCATCTGAAATAAATGACAAAACAATTTTAGTTACCGGAGCAGCAGGCTCTATTGGAAGCGAAATTGTAAGGCAATTGCTCAAATTTAAACCTAGAACAATACTTTTATTAGATAATTCCGAAACAGGAATTCATCAATTGGTATTGGAGTTAAGTATTAAATTTAAGAACCAGAATGTTGGTTTAGATGCTATTATTGGAGATATCTGCGATAACAAGCATTTGAACCAAATTTTCGAGACCCATAAAGTTCAGGTATTGTATCATGCTGCTGCTTATAAGCATGTGCCTTTAATGGAAAGTCAACCACATCAGGCTGTAAAGGTGAATTTGCTGGCAACTTATAATTTGGCTGCAATTGCTTCTAAATACAAAGTATCGAAGTTTGTATTTATTTCTACAGATAAAGCGGTAAATCCATCAAATGTAATGGGGGCAACAAAAAGGCTTGCAGAAATGGCATTGAGTTTCAATCAAAATATAGAAGGAAATATAACCTCTTTTGTAAGTGTTCGATTTGGGAATGTATTGGGTTCTAACGGATCCGTAATTCCATTGTTTAAAAAACAAATAGAAGAAGGTGGTCCCATTACAATTACCCATAAAGAGGTAACACGTTTTTTTATGACAATTCCAGAAGCAAGTCAATTGGTGTTGGAAGCGGGCGCTATGGGCAATGGAAGTGAGTTGTTTTTGTTGGATATGGGAGAGCCAATTAAAATTTACGACCTTGTTAAGAAGATGGTTCATTTTAGTGGTTTAGAGCTAAATAAAGATATATTTATAAAGTATATTGGATTGCGTCCAGGAGAAAAACTTTATGAAGAATTACTGACCAATGAAGAGAATGTTAAACCTACCCATAATCCAAAAATTTGTATTTCAGAAACCAATATTTGCCCTAAACTCGAATTTCAAACGTTCATTAAAAACATAGAAGTTAATTTAATGGATTTAACTTCTATGGAATTAGTGAAAAGGGTTAAAGAAATGGTTCCCGAATATAAAAGTGAGAATTCAGTGTTTAGCACCCTAGATTAAGGAAATATGAAATATTTGAAAATCTTAACCATTCTAATTTCGATTATGTCTAGCTCATGTTCGTATTACAATGCAAGGTATTTGCAGTATTACGATAAGGACGAGAATTATACTCAAAACCAGATCGGAGATAAAGCATTCTTGAAAAACAATTACATCATAAGAGAGGGTGATGAATTAATCGTTTCTGTAAGTACCTTGTCTAAGGCAGAGTTGAACTTCTTAAATCAAGCAAGTGTTGGTCAAAATGGTGCAGCAGTTCAAGGGGCAATTCCCTATAGAGTGAAATTGGATGGTACCATTGTGCTACCAAAAATTGGAGCTGTTTTAGTTCGCGGTTTTTCTGTGGAGCAAGCCGAAAAAATAGTAGGAGAGGAATTGGTGGGCTACCTTGAGAATCCTGTAGTAAGAGTTGATGTTTCTTCATTTTCCGTTACCGTAATTAATGAAACGGGAGGTGGGCAAAGAGTAGAAATGGTAAATGGAACATTAACTATTCTGGAAGCTATTGCCCAAGCCAATGCGGTAAAAGAAACTTCTAGAACTAAAAGTGTTAAGATAATCCGCCAAATTGGTTTCAAGAATTACATTTATGAAGTGGATATTACGGATGTTAATTTGGTTTATTCAACTAATTATTTTCTATTTCCAAACGATATAGTTTATCTGGAACCTACTTTTATGGGGAACTTTAAACTATCCAATTTGCAAGAGCTAATTGGGTTTATTTCTGCTGCTATTGTTATTTATACATTTGTAGGACCCTAGATAAAGAGAATGGAAGAAGAGAACGAGAAAGGCTTTGATATATCAGTACTATATAAAATTTTATTCCTGTTTTTAAGGAATTGGTATTGGTTTGTCTTGTCGGTAATCATATCCTATGGAGTGGCATATACTGTTAATCGTTACAGCCCTTCTAAGTACATAATTAAGAGCACATTGGTTGCGGAGAACCGTTATAATGTAGATCCATCATCGGTATTTTTTGGAGCATCCTTATGGAGTAGCTTAAACCAAATGGCCAACGAGCAAAGTGTGATAAACGCTTATGGAACCGTTGAGCAAGCGTTAAAGAACTTAGATTTTGGAATAAGTTATTTTGGAATAGGACAAGTAAGAAATACCGAACTGTATAAAAATAATCCATTTACTGTAACCATTGACTCGCTTTCTGCTTTTCCTTATGGTAAGGAATTCTATATTTCGTTTAATTCTCCCACTTCTTACTCTTTATTTTCCGATGCCTCATTTAGAAAGGATTCAACAACAAAGAATCTTGTAATTGGAGAGCAAGTCGATTTGAATGGCTTCAGGTTTACTGTTAGCTTAAACGTAAACAGTGGCTCTGAGATTTACAATGGAATATTTTCTTTCCGCGTAAATAACCTACGGAGTTTATTAGAGATTTATAGGGGTCGCGTTAAAATTGAGCAGGCGAAATATCCATCAACACTTATTACGCTTTCCATTGTAACCAATACTCCTGCTAAGGACAGAGACTATCTAAACGAGATTGTGAAGGTATATTCAGAATACGGACTTCAAAAGTCGAATAGAGTTTTAGAAAACACCATTGACTTTATTGATAAGCAGATACAAGTGTTTGGAGATAGTTTGGCTTTGGTTGAAAAACAGATGGAGCGTTTTAAACAAGGCATTAAAGGAACGGATGTAGGGCCAATGGTTCAAGACTTATTTAATAAGGTAATGGCCATTGAAGAATCCAAGTCTGAGATAATATTGAATAGAAAATTCTTAGAGCAATTTAATGATGCCGTGTATGCTTTCGATCCTTATTCCAACGAAACGTTCTCTCCACCCATTTTAGAGACTATGAGTTCGGATATTTTAAGTCTTACCTCAAAGATGGTTGAGCTGCAATTGCAGCGTAATTCTGTTATTATGGAAGGAATTCAGAAGAACCCAAAAATAGAATCTTTGAATTACGAGATAAAAACCTTAAAAAAGACGCTGCTCGATAGGATTCAAATAGCAAGGGAGATTTGTAGTTTTAAAATTCAAGAACTCAACAATCAATTGAATCTGTTTAATTCACAATTGAGAAAACTACCCAAAAAGGAGATAGAATACATCAACATTAATCGATTTTACAAGATTACTGAGGATGTATACCAGCAAATGATGGAGAAGCGAACTGAGGTTCAAATTAAAATGGCAGGTAACACATCTAACATTACTGTTCTTGAAGACCCCTACCAAACCAACCCTGTATTCTTAGGTCCAAATCGTGATCAGAATACCTTAATTGCAATATTGGTGGGATTGTTAATTCCGGGAGGGATATTATATTTAATTCAAATGTTGGATAGTAAAATACGCCATATTTCGGATGTAATATCGCTAAAGAGTGCTGCAATATTGGGGACCATTCCAAATGTAGAAACAGAAAACGGAGAAATTATTGTTAAGGATAGTCCTAAATCTGTGGGAGCAGAATCATTTCGAGCGATACGTTCCAATTTGCAATACTTTACCCAGGCAGAAGCCACAAATGTGTTTGTGGTAACATCAACGGTACCAGGAGAAGGGAAAACATATAGTGCTCAGAATTTGGCGTATATATTTGCGATATCAGATAAGAAAACCGTCTTGATAGGAGCAGATATGAGAAAGCCTAACTTATCACAATCCTTCGGTTTAGAAAAGCATAGTCCAGGTTTGAGTAGTTATTTAATTGACAAAGCTACCGTAGATGAAGTGATTCAGAAAACCGAGAATGACAATTTGGATATTATTTTGTCGGGACCAATACCCCCGAATCCAGCCGAACTTCTTTTAAAAGATTCTTTTGCACGCATGTTAAAAGAATTGAAAGAACGTTACGACTATATTATTATCGACACACCTCCAATTGGTTTAGTTACAGACGCATTATTGGTTTCCAAATTTGCAGATGCTACCTTGTATGTGATTCGCGAGAATTTCTCACAAAAGAGCTATAAGGCGCGTATAGAAGAGCTAGCTAATTCTGGTCAGGTGAAAAACCTATCCGTTATATTAAATGGCGTTTCTCCTAGACCTAATTACGGTTATAACCATAACTACAACTATGGTTATGGCTATTCTAATTCTGGCTATGGCTATTATGGAGATGAAATTAAGGGTAAAAAACCCCTTTGGCAAAGGATGTTTAATTAAGCATATTGAAACAGTATTTTATAAATCCAGAAGTTATTGTAAGCGAGCTTGAAGGGGCTAAAACTATTTTCAATCCAAATACAGGACTGTACTTTGGTTTGGATGAGGTAGGAACAAAAGCTTGGGATTTAATAGTGGAGGGACCAATTAATTTGGAAGAACTGGTTGTTAAAATTACTGCTGAATTTGATGTTTCGAAGGTGCTTCTTGAAAGTGATTTGTTCCATTTATTAGAGCAATTATGCAAAGAAGATTTAATTCATGTTTATGATATTTAATATTAAGTCAATTTGAAATCTACCACTCCAATAAAACAAGGAGGATATTTTAAATCGTATAAAGAAGGAGTCTGTTTTCTGTTTAAAGAAATAGGCTCTTTTTTTGTTTCAAAAAACACTAATGTTTCTTTTCATCTAAAGAATGATAGTCTTAGCGAAACAGTGCTAGATGGTTATATGAATAGTTCGATCTTGGCTGCGCAACTTACCTTTAATAGACATTTTGTTTTGCACGGAGGTTTGGTCGAAATCAACAAGAAGCAAATAGGAATTGTGGGTGATTCTGGAATTGGGAAATCTACTTTACTAAAGAAACTAGAGATAAGTAGGGGTGCCACCGTTTATAGCGATGATATGGTTGCTTTTAAAAGGCATGGAGATAGTTTTGAACTAGTACCTACAAAATGTTCAGGCCTGCGATTGTGGGAGGATAGTTTAGAAGCACTTTCGCTAAACGCTGATTTTCACGAAAAGGTGCATCCAGATTTTAATAAAGTTCTAGTGCCCATAGCTGAAAAACAATTTTCACTATCCCCATTAAAGGCATTGGTGGTATTGAATTATGGCAAAAAAACAACTTTAGAAAAATTAAATACCACAGATGCATTTAAGCATATAATGGGTCATTTAAAATGTAAAGATTATTTGCCGCCCGAAATGGAAGGAGATCACTTTATATTTGCTTCTAAATTAGCTAAAACAACTCCAGTTTATGTGCTTACCCGTCCAATGGGATTAGAGAATTTAATGGAGACGACTCAACTATTGGCAAATGCAAATTTCGAATAGGATATCAGAACTTTGTGGGCTGTTAAAAGCGTCAAATCCCAAGCATACTATTCGTTTGCTTACTTTGGTATTTGAACATAGATTGGCCTTTAGAGTCCTTAGCGAAGAGCAATCCTTCGAGCAGTGGAAATCGGCTTTAGCAATTCAAAATAAAATGATTTTGCGAGAGTTCGAGGCTTGCATCAATTCTTTCAATAAAAATACAATAAGAGCCATTGCATTTAAAGGGCCTGCATTGAGTCAAGAATTATATCAGAACCCAGGTAGTAGACAATACAGTGATTTGGATTTTTTTATTCCTCAATATCAAATCAAAAAGAGTATGAGAGTCCTAGAAGGTTTGGGTTACTATAAATCAGAATATTCTGAGGGATTTGAGGAGCGTTTTTTGATCAAATTCTCCAATGTAATTGTGCTAAAGCATGAGAAGAATGGTGTTGAAATTGAGTTGCATTGGCAACCCTTTTCTGAGACTCTCTCTAAATACAATAAGGCTATTGGGAATGTTTTCGAACACTCTCAAAATATAAATGTTAATTCAACAAGGGTTGCGGTATTAGATGTAGAAACCAATCTAAAGTACTTGTTGCTGCATGGGCATAAGCACCAATGGTTTCGTTTGGGGTGGTTGTTTGATTTTATGCAATTAGTTGAAAAATCAGGATTAACTTACTGTAAAACGCTTTTTAAAAACACCCATCTTTCCTCTATATTTAATGCAACTATTGGTTTAGGCGATCTGCTATTCGAAAAAAAAGAATGTGATCAATTAACAAAGAAAGAGAAGCGCTTACTCCATAATTATTTGAATATCATCAATGACCAAGAATTTCCTCCAAAAATTAGAGGGTTCCATTACTTTACGATAAAATATTTGCCATTTAATAGCTTGAAACATAATTGGGACAACTTATTGTTCCAATTGTATTACCCAAGCAATTCAGATTATTTAAAAGGGCTGAATTTCGCACCTGTATATTTAATACTAAAGCCTTTACGCTACCTTTGGCGCCTTTAGACTAAATACGATTACAATGAGACTATTGATTGCAATTCTTTTTCTACTGCCTTGTATGCAATCCAATGCACAACAGGTGTTGGTTTTTACACATGATACTTATTCGGCATTCGAATTCAAGCTGCAAAAGCCTGGGGTGAATTTCCATACGGGAGTAAAGCCTTATTTTCAATCAGAAGTTTTAGCCGAAGTAGCTTTAGATAAAATAGAAGAAGACAAACTCTTTTCGGTAAGAAATACTTTTGCAAAATACTTGTTTACCAAACACTTTATTCAGGTAGATAAGCCAGATTTTAAGTTTACAGTGGATCCAGTAATAGACTGGGCAGGAGGGTATGAGAAAGAAGCGACAATTGTCAACACTCGTGGGTTTTGGGTACGAGGTAAAATTGGCGAGAAATTAAGTTTTCAATCAACTTTTTTCGAAACACAAGCGCGTTTCGCTTCCTATGTAAACAATTGGATAGATGCGAATAATGTAATTCCAGGGCAAGGGAAATATAAATTATTGGAGGCCAATGAATATTTAGGAGAGTTATATGATTATCAGTGGTCTGGAGGTTATGTGAATTACCAAGCCTCTAAGTTTTTTAATATCCAATTTGGACAGGGTAAGAACTTCTTTGGCGATGGTTATAGATCACTAATGCTGTCTGACAACAGTTTTAATTATCCATTTCTAAAAATCACAACCACGGTTTGGAATATTAAATATGTCAATCTTTATAGTGTCTATTCTGATATTAGACAAGAAGTTAGGCAAGGCTTATTGCATCCAAAAAAATATTCTAGCAGTCATTTTTTAAGTTGGAATTTGGGTAAGCGATTAAATATTAATGCTTTCGAAACGGTAGTATGGGACGATACCTTAGAGACAAGAGGTTTTGATGTGAGTTATATGAACCCCATCATATTTTTAAGACCGATTGATTTTTCGCTTGGCTCTCCAGATAATGTGTTGCTAGGAGGGGGGGTAAAATTTAAGTTAACCAAGACCGCTCACTTGTATGGGCAATTGGTGTTGGACGAATTTAGATTTAAAGAGATTTTTGCTGGAGATGGTTGGTGGGCAAATAAATTTGCAACCCAAATTGGGTTCAAAATTTACAATGCCATGGATATTGAAGGTTTGTACCTTCAAGCTGAATATAATTCGGTCAGACCTTTCACCTATTCTCACAGGTATGTTACACAAAATTACGCGCATTACAATCACACGCTGGCTCATCCTTTGGGATCAAATTTCCGGGAATTATTATTTATTGGACGTTATACTAAGGGCAGGTGGAACTATCAAACCCAATGGATGTATGCACAAAAAGGATTGGATTCTGACTCTACTAATTTTGGTGGGGATGTGTATAAATCGTACTCGACTAGAGAGGGCGATTATGGAAACGAAATTGGGCAAGGAGATGGAGTAAAAATTTACTTTTTAAAAGCAGCAATTTCGTACACCGTAAATCCGCGGTATAACTTGCAATTAGAAGTGGGAGCAACCTTTAGAAAGCAAAGTTCAGATCTAGCCGAATTGGACTTACCATTAAGCACTTATGTTCACTTTGGATTAAGAACGAACATCCTAAATAGATACTTTGATTTTTAAAATTATTTGCTTGCGAAAAATAGCCATAACTGATAATTGATTTCGTAATTTTACGGAGTGATTTTATGGAGCAAAAGACTCAAAATATTTTAGAAAAACCTGTATCAAAAGTTCAAGACTATGTACAGTTAGCCAAATTACGACTTGCTACTAGTGTTGTATTTTCGGCAATGATTGCCTACTTGTTGGGTGTTCAAACTTTCAATTCTGCGACTTTCCTTCTTTTATTGATAGGGGGTTTTTTGGTTGTGGGTTCTTCCAATGGATTCAATCAAATTATTGAGCGCGAGTATGATGCCATAATGGATCGTACGTCCAACAGACCCTTGCCAGCTGGTAGGATGGGTGTATTGGAAGCTATGATAGCCTGTTCGATTATGGGTGTCTTAGGAGTTGGGCTATTGTATGTCATCAACCCTTTAAGTGCGTTCTTTGGCGCCTTGGCTTTACTCCTTTATACCTTAGTTTATACACCGCTTAAGAGAAAAACGCCATGGGCAGTTTTTGTTGGGGCATTTCCAGGAGCTATACCATTTATGTTAGGATGGGTAGCAGCAACAAACGACTTTGGTATAGAGCCAGTTTTACTTTTTGCAATTCAATTTATATGGCAATTCCCGCATTTTTGGGCATTGGCTTGGATATTAGATGAAGACTATAAAAAGGCAGGCTATTCTCTATTGCCTGGAAAAGAAAAAGGAAAACAGCCAGCACTGCAATCTTTTCTATATACCCTTTGGTTAATTCCAATTAGTATTTTACCGGTGTTTGGTTTTACGGGAGATTTGTTTTTAACAATTCCCGCAGCTATTTTAATAGGAGTGCTTGGCTTGTGGTTGTTAAGTAAAACGTTGGTGTTAATGCGTAATGAAGATGATCCTTCGGCACGCAAACTTTTTATTGCAACATTGGCCTATTTACCTTTGATTCAAATCATTTATGTTGTTGACAGATGGATATAACTTTAGAAGAAAAAAAAGAAATTAAAAGAAAAACTGCAAAGCCTTTATTATGGATTTCCATGGTAAGTATGGTAATGATATTTGCTGGATTAACGAGTGGGTATGTGGTAAGAAGAGCAGATGGAGAGTGGATGACATTTGAACTTCCTTCTATCTTTTATATAAGCACTTTGCTTATTATCCTTAGCAGCATTACAATGCTATGGACCGCTATGGAAGCGAAAAAGGAAGACAACAATGTAACTCTTGGCTTGGGAATTTCTTTAGCATTGGGTCTGGCTTTTGGAGTTTCTCAATTTTATGCTTGGAATGAATTAACAGACCTGGGAATATTCTTTACAGGAGACGGGGTAAGTGCTTCTGGATCGTTTATTTATGCAATTACGGGAATGCACTTGGCGCATGTCGTAGGCGGGATTATAGCCTTAACTGTAAGCTTAATTAATTCTATTAGAGGCGAATATAGCCCGGAAAATAAGTTAGGTCTAGAGCTTACAGCAATATTCTGGCACTTTTTAGACCTTTTGTGGGTGTATTTATTCCTGTTTTTGTTATTTATTCGTTAAACTTGCAGACGAAAAAATAGAGCCTAGATTCAATAATTACAATTAGTAAAAATAATTCTCAAATGGCAACAGAAGCTAGTTTAGAACAAGATGACAGCGTTTGGAGAGGTGGCGTTCGACCAATGGGTGCGAGCTACGGAAAGCTAATGATGTGGTTTTTCTTAATCACCGATGCATTAACTTTTACTGGATTTTTAACAGCGTATGGATTCTCTAGATTCAAATTCGCTGATGTTTGGCCTGTGCCAGAAGATGTGTTTACGCACTTCCCGTTCATGCATGGAGATCAACCATTGCTTTATGTAGCATTAATGACCTTTATTTTAATTATGTCTTCTGTAACAATGGTGTTAGCCGTTAATGCAGGTCATAATATGAACAAGCGTGGTGTAATTGTTTGGATGTTCTGGACCATTATTGGTGGTGCGGTCTTCGTTGGTTCTCAAGCTTGGGAGTGGATGCACTTTATTCATGGAACAGAAGAAGGCGCTTTGATGTTACTAGATGGTTCTATTGCACATTTTGTAGAAGGAATGGAAGGTGCGCTTAGATTAGCAGATCGTACGATTGTAGCTGGAGCTGAGGCAGCGGTATTAATAGCCGAATCAACACCAATTCATGGAGCAACAATGGTTGCTAACGAATATGGACTTCCTCTATTTGCTGATTTCTTCTTTTTTATAACCGGTTTTCACGGTTTCCACGTATTTAGTGGGGTTATCATCAACATTGTAATTTTTATAAATGCTATAAAGGGTACGTACGAAAGACGTGGACACTACGAAATGGTTGAAAAGGTTGGTCTTTACTGGCACTTTGTTGACCTTGTTTGGGTATTCGTATTTACATTCTTCTATTTGGTATAATTATTTTTTAATTCGATTGTCATGGCAAATCATCCTACAAGTACAAAGTGGATTTGGAGAGTATTCTGGTTATTGTTAATT
>JBLHRE010000036.1:0-13236 GCA_047625765.1 Flavobacteriales bacterium | reverse complement strand
CTTTTTTGAAAATAGGATGACAACCTTGGTAGACGACCTTTATTTTGCTTTTAGGTACTTTAAAGTAAAACTGAAGATCTTGGGATGTTTGTTCGGAAATCGCAACTATTACGTCCGCTTCTTGACATGCTCTAACAGTTTTTTTCTGGTAAATGATTCTATCAATACGAGGGTATAATTCCGGGAAACGCATAAAAATTACATCGTGAATGGTAACCACTGATTTCACCTTAGTTTTAGAAATACCTACCGGTAATTCGTTACTAAGACCGTGATATAAATCAATACCATCCTCGACCAATTGTTGCTTAATTCCGGAGCTTCTCCACAAGAACCCTAATTTCTGATGTAGTTTATTTTTAGGCCCAACTATTTTTACTAGTAAATTATCGGCAAATCGCTTGCCCGTATTAGGTTTTGGATCATACAATACATACGAATTATCAGGGTATAGCATAGCCATAATCCCAATGGTATCTCTACTATAGTTCCCTAATCCAGTATTATTATGAAATGCCCTTTTGGCATCGAAACCTATATGCATATTTCTGTTTTATACCGCTACGTTATATTCGCGTAAAGCATTGTTTAGCGAGGTTTTCTTGTCAGTACTTTCCTTGCGTGTTCCAATGATCAAAGCACATGGCACTTGAAAATCTCCTGCAGGAAACTTTTTGGTATAAGAGCCTGGAATAACCACCGATCTACTTGGTACAATTCCTTTATATTCAATAGGTTCATCACCAGTAACGTCAATAATTTTGGTTGATGCCGTTAGTACAACATTCGCCCCCAAGACGGCTTCTTTTTCAATTTTTACTCCTTCTACAACAATACAACGAGAACCAATAAAGCAATTATCTTCTATAATAACTGGTGCTGCCTGAATTGGCTCTAACACACCTCCAATTCCTACTCCGCCACTTAAGTGTACGTTTTTCCCAATCTGCGCACAAGAACCTACAGTAGCCCATGTGTCTACCATGGTACCTTCATCTACAAAAGCACCAATATTAACATACGATGGCATCATAATAACACCTGGAGCTAAATAAGCTCCATATCTTGCAATAGCATGCGGAACAACGCGAACACCCAATTCTTTGTAGCCTGTTTTTAAAGCCATTTTATCATGAAACTCCATAGGCCCCGCCTCAGTAGTTTCCATTTTACGGATTGGGAAATACATGATTACAGCCTTTTTAATCCAATCATTCACCACCCATCCTTCGGCAGAAGGTTCAGCAACACGCAACTCACCACTATCTAACTTCTTTATTACCAGATCAATAGCATCTCTTACGGTACTATCTTTTAGCATTTCTCTTTGCTCCCAAGCGGCTTCAATAATATCTTGCATTCTGTGCGTTTTTATGTGAAAATCGAGCAAATATAGGGTTTTAGACACCGCTGCATATACTCAAAACACAATTGCTTATTTTTTTAAAAAAGGAGGTTTAAAAGTATAAAATAACACGCCCGTAAAACAATGAAATACAATTAGATATTAAATTGATCAAGATCTAGAATTTAATAGGGTTAAAGATACTTATGTAGATCTCTTTAATGTCGCCATAGGCTATCTCAACTAAGCTAAAAATTGCATTATCCTAATATTTAGGTATTTATAAAATATATTATTATTACTTTTGTTTCCATAGACGACTAATCCATAACACTTTAACAGTATGAATTTCCGAAATTTCATGTTCGCAGCTGGGGTAACAGGCATGGCTACGCTATTTATGGTTGCATGTTCTAAAGAGGAGGCCTTTATCAATCAGAATATGGTGAATGGTACTTCTGCCAATGCCAGTAATGAATTTTATACGGTTCAGTTTTCTGAAGGCACAAAATTAAAACCAAAGATAGTAAGAGGTAAAGAGGACTTAGATGCATTGGTCTGGAAACATGTTGATTTGGCTTGCACAACTGTTAAAGCCTGTAACGATAATACCGCACGTTTAGCGTCTACTTTTAATTTATTGGAAGAAATTACAACTATAGATATCCAAAAAGGGTATTACTTAAGAACTAAAATCGACAATAATATAATAACTAATGTGGTATCCACTACAGACGTAAAAATTGTAGAGCACAATTACATTCTTTGGCCTTTAAAAGAAGATTTAATTAAGCTCTGCAAAACAGGACTTTACGCTATTTATTGGGGTAGAAATGAAAATTTCGAATTTAGGATTGCCTTTGAGGCTGCCGAGGTAGCGTATTATTTGAACGAAGCCTTTAATTCTAATTTAGGTACTGTAGAAATCACCTATCAGCCAGCTACAACATCGCAATATCATTTTGATAAAGGCGAATATACATTAGAGTCGCTTTAACCAGAAGCATAAAATAGATATTGTTCCAATTATTAAATGGTCTTTTTCTTAGTTGAAAAAGACCATTTTATTTGTTTAGGTATTCCATTTATTCGTTTTTTTTCATCGGTATTATCTTTACTTTCGCCCTCAGAAATGGGTAAAATTCTAGCAATCGATTACGGAACAAAAAGAGTGGGTTTAGCCTGCACAGATCCAATGCAACTAATTGCATCTGGTTTATGCACCGTTGAAACTAAAACTGCCATAGACTTTATTGTAAACTATTGCAAAGAAGAGTTGGTAGAGAAATTGGTAATTGGCGACCCCAAACAGATGGACAATACTCCTTCTGAAAGTACCAATGCTATTGACAAATTCACGAAAATATTGAGCTCTAAACTTCCTGATTTACCCATTGTGCAAATTGATGAACGATTTACTTCAAAAATGGCTTTCCAAACCATGATTGATAGTGGTTTAGGAAAAAAAGCAAGAAAAAACAAAGGTTTGATAGACGAAATATCGGCCACTATAATTTTACAATCTTACTTAGAACAACAATGATTTTACCAGTTATAGCTTACGGTAGTCCGGTTTTAAAGAAAAAGGGCATCGAAATAAATAAAGATTACCCTAAGCTTGACAAGCTTTTAGAAAATATGTGGGAAACCATGTATGCTGCATTAGGTGTTGGACTTGCTGCACCACAGATTGGGCTTGCCATTCGTTTGTTTATTATTGATGCCGATTCATTTTCTGATGAAGAACCTAGTTTAGCTGGTTTTAAAAAGACCTTTATCAATCCGCAAATTATTGAAGAGTCTGGAGAAGAATGGGATTTTAACGAAGGCTGTTTGAGTATTCCTGATATTCGCGAAGATGTTTCGCGAATGCCAAAAATAAAGATGCGTTACCAAGATGAAAATTTCGATTTTTGCGAGGAAGTGTTTGAAGGTTTATCAGCAAGAGTTATTCAACACGAATACGATCATATAGAGGGTGTTTTATTTACAGATCACCTATCTCCTATTAGAAAAAGAATGCTAAAGGGTAAATTAGCTAACATAGAGAAAGGTAATATTAGTGTAGATTATAGAATGAAATTTCCATTAATTAAAAAAGGTAGGTAAATGAAAAAGTTAGTTCTAATTATTGCCTTGGCAACAGGATTTATTGCTTGTCAAAGTCCACAGGAAAAATCCATGGAACAAATAAAATTGCTAGAATTGCAATTGGTTGAAGAATATGAAGGGATGGTTGACCTAGAATTGGGGCAAAAAATGATTTCTGGTTATATTAACTTTGCTACAGAATTTAGCACAGATTCAAATGCTGCTCTTTGTTTGTTTAAGGCTGGCGAAGTTGCGCAAGGAATAGGTGAATACGAACATTCTTTAGAGCTTTTTGCTCAAATGAAAGACAGCTACCCCAAGCATGAAAAAGCTCCGGTGGCCTTGTTCTTAACTGGATTTATTACAGACAATCATTTAAATAGTCCTGAGGCAGCTAAATTGGCTTATCAGGAATTTATTAATAACTACCCCAACCACCCCCTAGCCAAAGATGCTAGAATATTAATTGAGCAGGCTGGATTGGACGATATAAGAATCATTAGAGAATTTCAGAATTAAGAATTGCACACATTGACGATTCTTTTACTTTTGTCACAAATCATAACAACATGAATTTAGAAGGAATTTTATCTATTTCGGGTAAACCAGGATTATACCAATTGGTATCTCAAACTAGAGGCGGAATATTAGTAGAGTCATTAACTGACGGAAAGCGTTTTCCAATTGCCGCATCTGCGCAGGTTAGTGCATTAAGCGATATTGCTATCTACACCTATTCGGAGGAGGTTCCATTGGCAGATGTATTAACGGTTATTGCCAAAAAGGAAGACCTTAAAATTGCTGGAGTTAAGCCTAAGGCTAAGCCAGAAGAATTAAAAAAATACTTTTTAGGTATTCTTCCCGAATATGATGAAGACCGTGTATACGCTTCTGACATAAAAAAGGTAATTAGCTGGTACAACCAATTACATGCTAAGGGTATGTTAAAGCTTGATGAAGAAAAGAAAGCCGTTGAGGTAAAGGAAGAAAAAACGGAACCTAAAGCAAAAGCAGCACCTAAAGTAAAAGCAGAACCTAAGCCAAAAGCTGCAACAAAGCCAAAGGCAGCCGCTGCAAAAGCTACCGTTAAACCTAAAGCAACTGCTGCAAAAACTAAAAAATAAGAAGGTTAATAACACCTTTATTTCTTGCATAATACGGAAACCCAATCAAACTATTTTGATTGGGTTTTTTATTTTAATTATTCCCCATTATATCTTCTACAAGTATAATTGTGTTTTTAAAAAACAAAAGGCCCAATAATTATGACTCTGATTAAAACATTTTTGGTTACAGTTTTATGTTCCAGATCCGTTTATGCTCAAGTCCCTTTTTCCGAAACAAAATCAGATAATCCTTTAACATTGCCCGATTTTGAAAAAAGATTTACTTGACAAAAAAAACTCAGACTCCACTTTTTCTGCCAAACCTTTCGAAAGATGGATGTATCATAATATCCAAAGAACATTATTGGGTTCTCCAATTGCAGACCATTCTATATTTCTAGAACAGGCTAAAATCCTACACCAAAAATCAAGTAAATAATAAATCAAATTCCCCATCAGATTGGACGCCCATAGTACCAAATTATAGCGCTTACCCAATGTTCGAAAATCAAGAAAATAATATTAGAAGAATCAACTGCATCACCTTTCATCCTACCTACTCGAACATTTACTGGGTAGGAGTTGCCCAAGGAGGAATTTGGAAAACGGCTAACGATGGTAAAACATGGACACCACAAAACAATGGTTTACCAATATTAAGAATTAGCGACATTGCGGTAGACCTTACCAATCTAGGTATTCTATACGCCTGATTGGGCGATTACGAGTACGCAAGTGTAAGCCTAGATTTAATGGATCTTAGAGTACAAAAACATTTTGGATTAGGCTTTTACAAATCATTAAATGGAGGAAATTCGTGCTTGCCAACAGGTAACCAATTAAATCTTGCTGATTTATATTTCGCTATATTAAGCAAAGTAATTAGAGATACATTATGGCAACAAAAAACTATATGCTTCAACTTTTAGTAGAGGTTTATGAAAAAACCGAATTCAGGACATTACTCTAGGTTTAAACGATTCTATCTAGAGAAAATTGATCATTGCTCCTAATCCTAGTCAAGGCCTTTTTCAAATTTAGCTTGATACAGGCCATCCTTTTAAAGGTGTATTGTCTATAATAGGCATAATGGGTAAAGTGATTTACACCTCTACTGCTCCAAACAATACTATAGAAATGGCATTGGATCTGAAGCCAGGTATGTATTTTGTTACTTTAAAGGAAAAAAATAATCAGGTTTCTAAGAAGATAATTGTTGAGTAACTTATTTTGCAAATGACTGATATAAAACACTTCACAACAAACGGTGGTAGAATTGAATTGAAACTATTTTAGGTATAGAACCAAAAAAATGCTTTGCATTACTGCAAAGCCTTCTACTTTTGGGTGGAAGATGGGTTTCGAACCCACGACCTCCTGAACCACAATCAGGCGCTCTAACCAACTGAGCTACAACCACCGTTTTAAGAGCGGCAAATATATAATTTTTCATCACACACAAACAATCTTTTCTGCTAGAAAACTTTGTAATTTTAATGCATAAATTCAACTCTATATGAAATCAGAAATTATCATTGCAGGAATGACTTGCGCCAACTGCGCCAAAAGTGTTTCTAAAACCTTACACAACATTGGTTTAAGTGATGTATATGTTGATTTTGCAAATGGAAAAGCACGGTTCAAACCAAACTCAACTGTTGAGGAAAGCACCATAAAAAAAGCATTAAAGAGTATTGGTTTCCAAGTTATCGATCCTAAAACCAGTCATTCTTCCAATAAAAAGCTTACTTATTTGTTCTGGATTTCTGTAATCCTTACAATTCCACTGTTTGCGCATATGTTTTTCCCTCCTTGGTCTTTTTTATATAATCCTTGGCTTCAATTGTCCTTATGTGTTCCAGTATATATAATAGGCCTCTATTATTTTGGACCAGGCGCTTGGGGGTCGATAAAGAATGGAGTGCCCAATATGGATGTATTGATATTATTAGGAGCCTCTGCCGCTTTTGCATATAGTTTATGGGGATTCGTAAATCATTACGCTCAATTAAGTATCAACGAATATTTATTTTTTGAAACAACCGCTACCATAATAACCCTGGTACTATTGGGTAATTTAATAGAACATTACTCTGTAAAAAGAACTGGCGATGCTATCGAACAATTGTATCAGATGCAATCGAAAACAGTTTTAAAATGGACCGATGGAAAATGGTTGGAGGCAGATTTAGAAAGCATTGTAATACAAGATAGAATTAAGTTAAACTCTGGAAATATCATTCCGGTAGATGGAATATTAGAAGAAGGTAATTTTTCGATAAACGAAAGTTTAATAACTGGAGAATCTTTGCCATTAGATAAACGTAAAAACGATAAGGTAATTTCAGGCACCACTATTTTAGATGGCAATGGAATAATGCTTAGCACGAGTTCTGGCATCTCAAATACGCTTACCAATATTATTGATTTGGTCCAAAATGCGCAAAATACCAAACCCAATATTCAGCGATTAGGTGATAAGGCAAGTGCTATTTTTGTTCCTGTTGTATTATTGATTTCTATTGCAACCTTCTTATTTAATTTTTACGGATTTAAATTGGAGCTAGAAGAAAGCCTGATGAGGTCCGTTGCGGTAATCCTAATTTCTTGTCCTTGTGCAATGGGTTTAGCAACACCTACTGCTATTATGGTAGGCTTAGGCAAGGCGGCAAAATCAGGAATACTATTTAAATCTGGGGTGAGTATTGAAGAACTAGCCAAAACAAAATCCATTGTTTTCGATAAGACAGGAACCCTTACTGATGGAAATTTTGTGATTAAAGACATCGAATGTTTCGAATTAAGCCAACGAGAGGTAAAAGAATTGGTGTTTAGTTTAGAATTACATTCCAATCATCCTATTGCTAAATCTGTTGTAAAATCCTTTGGCGATGAAACCAGAGAATTGGCATTCGAAGAAATAGTTGAATTAAAAGGCCTTGGAATGAAGGCAACTGATAAAAATGGAAACAGATACTTATTGGGTTCTTCCATATTAACAGAATCATTTCACTCAAAAATGCTGGGGAATCTATTCTTGATTAAAAATGAAAAACTGGTAGCAGCAATCCATTTATCCGATTCTATCAAACAAAATACGAAACCCGTAACACACTATTTCCTGAGCCAAAATATCGACACCTTAATATTAAGTGGCGATCATCAATCAAAATGTGACGAAATTGCTGCTTCTTCGAATATTAAAACCAGCATCGGTAATTTATTACCACAAGACAAATTGAAGAAAATAGAACAACTTCAAAAAAACGGAAGTGTTTGTATGGTTGGAGATGGAATAAACGATGCTCCTAGCCTTTCCAAAGCAAATGTGGGCATCTCATTAAGTGATGGTTCGGATATTGCAATACATTCTGCAGATGTTATACTACTGCATAAGAATGATTTAAAGAGCTTAATTTCCGCGCATAAAATTAGCTTACAAACTGTAAAAACCATCAAACAGAATTTATTTTGGGCATTTGCTTATAATATAATCGCGATACCATTAGCTGCTCTTGGATTTCTAAGTCCTATGCTCGCAGCCCTATCCATGGCATTTTCTGACATTATTGTAATTGGAAATTCGCTAAGGATAAAAATGAAATCTTAAATGAATCACTACTAATAGTAAAATGCAAATAATAGGTGTTACACTAATGTTAAATAAATACTACTATTGATAATTGAATGAATAGCCCTATATTTGAAAGCCTTGAAAAAGAATTTATTTTAATTAATTATTTTATTATGAGAAAAACATTACTATTTGGTGCCGCATTTGCTTTCGCCAGTGTTGCAGCAAATGCACAGTATTCCAACACAGATATTGGAATGGCATCTGAAGCAAATAAGGTTCCTTTATCACGTGTAATTACTGAACCAACAGCTGAATCTACTCAAGATTTTTCTAGCTTATTGCGTAGGGTTGGGTCGAAACAACAGTCAGGTGCTATTACAAAGATTGTTATGGGTACTTCTTATAATCCCTACACCCATCTTCGCCCAGAGACGAATCCGCTTTTAGTTGATGAATCATTTGGAATGATAGGTTTGGCTCACAGACAGGATGCAACACGCAGTGGATCAAGTGGAGATGTTCAGTACACGTGGACATTAGACAATGGAGCGACTTTCGGAGAATTTAGAGTGACAACTGAGGGGTCTACTTACCGTTTTCCAAATGCTGGTTTCTTTAACCCTACAAATGGGACGGACTTCAATGAAGCTATTATTCATATTGCTGGACCAGTAGTTGACCAAGATCAAGATGCTCCTTTTACTTGGCCATCTTCTTTTTATATAACTTCAAAAATGGATAGCTCATCTATTGTTGAAGAAAATATTTTACATGAAGATTTGGTAATAGAAAGTAATGAGGCAAACAAAGTCCTATATTCCAACGGAAGCATGTTTGGGGGCGTTGGTACATCTGACGGGAAATTTAGGCTACTTAGCTCTATTTATGACTATACTGATGGTACGAGTTTATTTTATAATGGCGGAACAATGGTTGTTGGTACATACGTTGATTCTATTAAATCTTTCAATCATACCTTAGTAGATATTTGGGCTGACATTCTTCCTGCAAACTTAGCTTATGGTGAATTTTCTCATGCTTGGTCTAAGGATGGTCAAATCGGTTATGTTATTGCAATGAGCCAAGACACTACAAATACTGATGAAGTATTTAGTCAGCCGCATATTGCCAAAACTATTGATGGTGGAGCAACATGGAACGAAGTTGCTTTTACAGCAGTAAATTCAACTAACCTACCTGGATTGGAAAACTACATTCCAACCTTAGCTGATGAAAGCTATTCTTTAGTTTTCTTCCTTAATGACGAAGTATTTGATGCTCAAGTTGATAACAACGGTCAATTACACATCACTGCCTCTGTTAAAGAAGCATTAAACTTAGATCCAGGTGAATATAATACAGCAAACACACATTTAATTCACTTCTTCACAAAAGAAGCTGGTGGTTTGGATTTCCGTTACATATGGAAATATAACACCTTGCCTGTTCCTTATACTGCGAATGGAGAAGGTACCTGGGAAAATGGTGCGAATGTACTAGGTTGGGATCATAGAACTCAATCGAGCAAGACTACAGATGAATCGAAAATATTTGTTCATTTCACTGACACACAGGCTAGTCTCGGTAATACTACCAATGCATACCCAGATTTATTTGCTTGGGGAATAGATGCCAATACTGGATTTACCACTTCTCCAACCAACTTTACACTAGATACTGATTGGGATGCATCTGGTAATACTTTCTCTATGATGTCTACTACTACAATAAGTGATGCTGGAGTTTATAGTATTCCAGTAGTTACAACTTATAACGAAACTGAAGATCCATTAAAACCAGTGAATCATGAATTGGTTCAAGGAATCGAATTCACAGATGCTGACTTCCAAAACAGAATTAACATTGCTGAATTGACTGATAAAGGATTTGATGTAAACATCTACCCTAACCCAGTTAACGGTGCAACTGCTAAATTGAATATTAGCTTAGTTAATGCTTCTGATGTAACAGTTACTGTAGCTAACACACTAGGTCAAACTGTTCAAGTGTTAAACCCAGGTGTATTATCTGGTAACAATTCTTTAACTGTTAATGTATCTGAATTAGAAGCTGGTATTTACTTCTATTCTGTTAAGGCTAACAACACAACGGTTACAAAACGATTGATCGTTAGGTAATTATTTGTTTATAGTTCACAAAAAACCCGTCTTGGTTCTACCAAGACGGGTTTTTTTATATGCAATAATTCGATTTATCTATATCAAATCAAACAAGCTATGCACTCCTATATTTCTATCCACAACAAATGCTTCTCCGTACTCCTTACCAATCAATCGCCCCATATCCATCGCCCTATTTTCAACAGAATCTAAAAATTCTTTAGAAGAAATAACGGTTGCTGGTTCTTTTGAGTTTCGATCGAAAAATTGAGATTTATAAGCCTTTATACTATTCATTTTAGTTTCGACATGCTCAGAAACATCAACAATCAAATCAGGCTCTAGATTTAAAAATTGAATGTAATGGTATAATGCTTTTGGTCGCCAAACTTCCTGTATAATAGTATCTACAACAGTTTCCACCTTCCTTAATCCCGACAAGAAGGCTGCTTTAACCAACAATTCACTTCCCTCTCCATGATCAGGATGTCTATCGTGAGGAGCATTTACAATACAAATTTCTGGTCTATATTTACGTAATACTTTAACTATCTCTAATTGATGCTTCTCATCATTGACAAAGAATCCATCACGAAATTCTAAATTAATTCTAAAGGAAACCCCCAAAATCTCTGCAGCAGCTCTCGCTTCATTATCTCTAATTTCAGCAGTTCCTCTCGTGCCTAACTCACCTCTAGTTAAATCTACCATTCCTACCGATTTACCCTCAGCAATTAGCTTTGCAATAGTTCCTCCAGCTCCCAACTCCACATCATCTGGATGTGCGCCAAATGCTAATACATCAACCTTATCCATAATTCATTTATTTTATCGCTAAAATACAAATTGATGCTTAGCCAGAATTGTATATTTGTAGCTTATGTTAAAGGCATCTATTCAATTACTAAAAAAAGAATTCACCCTTGAATTTAGAAAGAAAGAAACTCTTTTTGGTGTTTTGCTTTACATCGTCTCTACGGTATATTTAAACTATCTCGTATTTAACCAAATTATAGATGACACTACTTGGAACGCCTTGTTTTGGGTAATACTACTGTTTGCCTCTGTTCAAGCGGCTTCAAGAAGTTTCCATTCAGAATCGAATCGTCAGTTTTTATATTACTACCAATTATGTTCTCCAAAAAGTATCATACTATCTAAAGTCGTGTACAACATGATTTTGCTTGGAGCTTTAGGACTTTTCAATTTCTTTGTTTACACGCTATTTCTAGGCAATCCTTTAGAAAATAGTGCAACATTTATTTTAGTAACCATTTTAGGAGCATCAGGATTTGCTGCTGTTTTAACTATGGTATCTGCAATAGCCTCCAGAACTTCAAACAATATGGCTTTAATGGCAATTTTAAGCTTCCCCCTTTTAATGCCATTATTGATTACCTTAGTAAAGACTTCTACATTTGCATTGGTCGGTTCAGACTGGACAGATATCGTCCCATATATTTCATTATTAGGTCTTTTGAACCTCCTTGTATTAAGCCTTTCCTTACTATTATTTCCGTATATTTGGCAGGATTAAAAACACGTTATTTTACAAAAGAATATGAAGAATGTTTGGTGGAAATTACTCGCTGTAATCCTTGTAATGTATACTGTTTTGGCTGGCTTCATGAGCGAAGTTCCTAGAATGAACATCTTAGGCGAATCTATTCGAAATCTGTACTTCCATGTTGGAATGTGGTTTGCAATGATCTTAATGATGTTGACTTCAATGATTTTTAGTATCCGATTTCTTAAAAAATCTGATGAAATTGAAGACATTAAAGCCATAGAAGCTTCTAAAGTTGGGTTTGTCTTAGGTCTTTTAGGGCTAAGCACTGGAATGGTTTGGGCAAAATACACCTGGGGAGCATGGTGGGTAAACGATCCTAAGTTAAACGGCACACTTATTAGTCTATTAATTTATACTGCATATTACGTGCTTAGGAGCGCAATAGAAGATGATACCAAACGCGCTAGACTTTCGGCTGTTTACAACATCTTTGCATTTGTAATGCTAATTGTTTTTGTTGGTGTTTTACCCAGAATGAGTGATAGCTTACACCCTGGGAATGGTGGGAACCCTGCATTTGGTAATTACGACTTGGACAGTGGAATGAAAATGGTGTTTTATCCGGCCGTAATTGGATGGATTTTATTATCTACTTGGATTCTACAAATAAAGATTCGTTCAAGAAAAATTGAATATACCTTAGATCAAAAATTAAAAGAAATTTAGATGAAAAAGTTTATCGCAACTCTTAGTTTACTTTGTCTTAGCTTATTTTCGTTTGCTCAAGATAGCTATGTAGAAATGGCTGATTTAATGAGAAGTAATGGGAAAATTTATGTGGTATTAGCTGTTGCTGTTATCATATTTGCCGGTTTATTTACTTACTTGATTTGGGTAGACGTAAAATTAAAGCGTTTGGAAAATCGCGTTAAATTCGAAGGTTAGGAATGAAAAATATTCACATTGCTCTTATTGTAATTATTGCTGTATTAATTGGGATAATTCTTAGCACCCTAGGTGATGCTAGTACGTATGTATCTTTTGATACTGCCGAAAAACAAATGGGTAAGAAGTTTACCGTGATCGGAAGTTTGGTAAAAGAAAAAGAAATTATTTATACGCCAAAACAAAATCTTTTAACTTTTTACGCTACCGACTCTTTAAGTAATGTGCGCTTGGTAAAATATCCTGGGCCAAAACCACAAGATTTTGAAAGAAGCGAAAAGATTACCATGACAGGCTATGCCAAAAAGGATGGTTTTATTGCTGAGAAAATCCTAATGAAATGTCCGTCTAAATACAACGGACAAAATACTGTGGAAGCCAAGGCTACTGCACTTATCAAAAATTAAGAATGGAATATATAGGCGAACATTTATTACCGGGTCAGCTAGGACATTTTTTTGTAGTGCTTTCTTTTGCAGCATCACTTGTTGCATTATATAGTTATATAAAGGCTGCAAACACCAATGATAATGCTTGGTTAA
>JBLHRE010000035.1:0-13245 GCA_047625765.1 Flavobacteriales bacterium | reverse complement strand
CCTCTAGGTCTTTCTGCGAAAGCTTCTGATCTAATACCACGTGATACACCTTACGGATACCATGAGAAGGGTGTGTTAATTTTTTAGCTAGGTCACCATCGTTAGTAAACAACAAAAGACCCGTAGTCATTCTGTCTAATCTACCTACGGGGTACAAACGTTCTTTACAAGCTCCAGAAATCAACTCCATCACCGTTTTACGTTTTCCAGGATCATCAACTGTTGTTAAGTAATCTTTAGGTTTGTTTAATAGAATGTACTGTTTAGGTTCGGACTTAAGCGTAGATCCACCGTATTTTACGATATCCGTCTTTTCCAATTTATAACCCAGTTCGGTTACCACTGTACCGTTTATCTCTACAAGACCAGCTTCAATCAATTGATCTGCTTCACGTCTAGAACAAACTCCAGCATGTGCCAAATATTTATTCAAACGTGTTAAACCTTTGTCTTGTGCTGTTGGACCAGATTGTACTTGAGTTCTTTTTTTCTTGAAGTTGAAACGGTCGTATTGACGTTTTACCGAAGAGCTATCTTCTCTTTCATCACGTTTTGGAGCAACCGAACTTCTTTTGTTCTCTGCTGCAAATCGTCTGTCCTTGCTTCTTGCATCTGGATCTTGGTGACGATCGTGATTTGGGTTTTTCTTTTCTACCTTAGAGGTACGGCTTTTCCCTTGGCGTTGACCGCTTTCGTCAGGGTTTTTACCAAATTTGGAGTCACGCCTCCCGGCTGGCTTCTTACTATTCATCATAAAAAAATTAGGGCGCGAAGGTACAGATAATTTTTAGATTATAACTAATTGATTTAGCGCATCTTAATCGGTACGGTTTCTCCTAAATATTTTGAAGTTCCTCTTGTAGTTTTTTACTTAGGCTTTTTACAATCAATTCGTATGAATGATTGATGAGTTCTAATAGAAAAGACTCGGGTATGGACTTGGCAAAAACAGTATTCCAATGTACCTTGCTCATGTGGTAGCCTGGTATTATTGCACCATCGTATTCTTCGCGAAGTGCTATGGCACGATCTGGATCGCATTTTAAATTGATTTGAAAGGGATGTTTGTCTAAACCCGTTAAAGCAAATATTTTGTTTTGAACTTTAAAAACCAAAGTGGATTTATCGAAAGGGAAACTTTCTGTAACCCCCTTTAACCCCAAACAGTATTTACGAACATCCTCTACATGCATGGCTACATCAGCTTAAATAATAATGGTTTGCTAGGGCTCGCATCGTTCTCGAAAGAGGCAAAGGTCAAACTCAAAAAATAGGGGCCATCTACAATTGTATTGGGCACATAAATTAACTCGGTAATGGTGGCATTTACACGTGTGCTATTCGGGTAATTCCAAAAGGCATGATGTGCCAAAAGTTTTCCTTCGTCTTGTTCTTTATCCACCGAAGGTAGATCGATTAATAAATGCTCAATTCCTTTTTCTCTGATAAAAAGCGCGGCTTCTTCTGAAATGTAGGGAGGGTTAGAATTAGAATATTGACGCTGAAGTTTGTCTGATTCGTTAGGAGATGTTCGAATTACAATGGCCTTAGCCGAAGAATCTCCAAAGGCATCTTCTATTTGTTTTTTGCCAATTACTTGGTCGCCATTGGCCAATTTTTCTGGAGAAATAGTGACCAGTTTTGATAAAAAGAAAAACTCCTTTAAGCATTGATTGATACTGTAATCCTCCTTACTAATATGTCCAACACATTCGGTATGTGTGCCATTGCCATGTGGGTTAAAAGCAATGTCTCTAAAGTTAACAGAGCCACCTTGTTTTACATCGCCTATCCAATCACCAATTCTAACAGGTTCAATAGAAACAGGATTGACATACCAAGCGCTGCTATTGCTTGGGTCTTCGCTCAAACGCATCGAAATATCCAAAGCTTGACTTAAATCAATTTTGTAATTCTTTCCTAGATGTTCAATACGAGCAATCATAAATACTTAGTGTTTATTCGAGAATTTAAATGGAATTGGATTAACCACATATCCTTCTGCTTCTAGTAATTTTATTAGCCCATTATCGCCACCTAAATGTGCCGCACCAAGAGCGAAAAAAGTGTTTTGTTTTTGACATTGCAGATCTATTCTTTCTGCCATACGCACATTGCGTTCAATCAAAAATGCAGCTTCAAAATTATCGGGTAAACTAGGGTCGTCCATCAATTCCATTAAGGCGGTCAAATTCCCTTCTTGATAGGCCCATTTTAAAGCATCAAAAATAGAATCCTGAGAAGTTCCCAAACCGTCCATCAACATTAATGCTTGGTCTTGATAAGAGATTTTATCGATGGCAGAAAGTTGCTCTTCAAAAGTTTCTAATGCTTTAGTGGCTAAGCCAAGGGCCTTTGCTTTTTTCAATAAATGCATGTCCAATGCTTCGGGCATATCCATTTTCATATCGGCTTGCATCAACTGCGCGCCAACAAAAAAGGGCTTCATTTGATTGAACATGAAAACACTGTAGCCCAATTTCTTTTTGCAGATACTATCCAACTCTTGGTAATCGCTTTCAGACAACAAAGTCTTTAAGTTTAAAGAATCGGGCAGAAGCATTCTAGCAATTGCCATTTGCGGGTCAATATCACTCAGAATTAACTCAGGCATAAATAGCTTGGATGCAGCCAGTTTTTCTTCAACAATAGGAGCGTAGGCAAACACTTCTTTTTCTTGAATATGAATGGTGCCATATAAATAAGAAGTGAAATCAGAATTTATCGAAGAGATTTCCCACAGTAAACCCTGGGAATTGGCTAAAGAGCCAAATCCCAAGAATAATGCTGAAAGAATAAATTTGATATTAGTCATTGCTGTAAGTACGCGACTTGTCGTTAGGGTAAGAGTTGTTACTTCTATCAATATCCACCATTTTTAATAAAGGGTCGATAGTGATATTTGCAATTTGATTGGCTGCTTTACCAATTTTTAAATCGTAATAAGGGTAAGTCCAAGGCCAGTCAGCATCTTGGGTGATTTTTGTATCGTCATATTCAGCGTAGCTAGATTTGCTTCCTCGCATTATTCTCATAGGAATATTGTGTAACTCCTTAGTTCCATCAGCAAACTCGATAAGAATATCTAAAGGCATTGGCATATCACCAATACGCTCTAAGGTAATGGTAGTGCTGTTTGCATCGCTAATAATATTTTTGATGTTGTAGTCGATGTTATTGGTTGTTCCAATCCAATGTTCGAAATACCAATCCAATTCAATACCCGAAACCTGTTCCATAACTCTTTTAAAATCATTAGGGTTTGGGTGCTTGAACTTCCATTTCATGAAATACTCTTTCATTGCTTTAGACACATCTTCTTTACCTAAGACGTATTCCAATTGACTTACAGTAAGCGCACCTTTAGAATAGGCATTTGTACCGTAAGCACGGTTTGTTTTGTAATGGTCAGAATGGGTAGTCATTGGTTCTTGCTTTCCGCTTTTCACTAAACTCACATAACCACGGTAACTCCCTTGATGCGGGGTGTAATCCCAAATTTTAGAAAGTACTTCATCTTCAGCATACGAAGTAAAACCTTCATCCATCCAAGGGTGTTTCGCTTCGTTCGATGCCAACATCATTTGGTACCAACTGTGAATGGCTTCGTGTGCTGTAACTCCAATCAAACTATTTTTCCCACGGTGTCCTGTAATTAAAGTCGCCATTGGGTATTCCATTCCACCATCGCCACCTTGTATTACGGTGTATTGTTTGTAAGGATATGCGCCAAAATGTTCTGCCATTAATTCGAAAACCTGTACCGCATATTTGGGCAAACTATCCCAATATTGTGTCAAAGAATCGGGTTGGTAAATAAAGTGTAATAGAGGGCCATTCTCAACTTGAGCAGTTGTATGAATGTAATCAGGATCTGCAGCCCAAGCAAAATCATGCACATTTGGGGCTTTGAAATGCCATGTTAATTTATCGCTTGATTCTTTGCTTACTACTTCACTAGGGTAATATCCTTTTCCAATCTCCTTGGCATTTTGAAGGTATCCAGTTCCTCCAATTGTGTAGGACTTGTCGATATTTATTTTCACATCAAAATCGCCCCAAACACCATGGAATTCTCTCGCGATATATGGGTTTGCATGCCATCCTTCGAAATCGTATTCCGCCATTTTAGGGTACCATTGAGTCATGGAGTAACGAATGTTCTCTTTGTTGTCTCTACCAGACCGTCTAACCTGCAAGGGTACTTGACTTTCGAATTCCATTTCGAAATTTGCCTTTTTACCTGGACGAATTGGGGTAGCCAATTCAACTTCCAAAACGGTTCCAACAACTTCGTAGTTCAAGGGCTTTCCGTTTTGCGTAAGCGAAATAATGTTATGATACCCAATTTCGTCTTCTTTCAAATGCAAGATTCTGTCTTTTACTCTTCTGTCTGGATCTGCAATAGTTCTAGATCTAACATCCATCATGCTTCCAGGTTGGAATGCATTGAAATATAAATGGTAAAAAACTTTGTCTAATGTCTCTGGAGAGTTATTGGTATAGGTAAGTTTTTGTGTTCCTGTAAATTGATTGGTTTCTACATTGAAGTCAATTTCCATCTGGTAATTGACCTTCTGTTGCCATCTATCTTCTGGTTTTTGCGCGTTAACCATTGAGCCAATACATACCGTAAGGGATAGCAGTTTAAATAATTTCATAGTCTTAATAATAAATTTGGAGTGCTAATGTAAGAAATCCGTGGTCTAACCCATAATTGTGCAAAGGGGAAAATGCTATATTAGAGGAGTTTAATATTCTACACGAAAAAATGGATCAGAAAAATATTATTTGTGAGACTCAACGGTTGCTTCTAAGAACCGTTACGCCTGAGGATTTCGAAGATATTTATGAAATGGCAAGCGATCAGGATGTGATGCGTTTTGTGGCAGGAACCAAAAGTAAGGCCGAAACCAAACAATGGCTTGACTGGATTTTAAGTGCTTACGATAGAGATGGTGTTTGCTTTTGGGTAGTAGAACTTAAAGAGAGCGGAGCGTTTATTGGAATGGTAGGTTTGTTAGCTAAAGAGGTGGGAGCATTAAATGAAATAGAATTGGCTTACCGTATAAAGAAGGAGTTTTGGAGAAATGGCTATGCAAAAGAAGCTGCCAAGGCTTGCGAAAAATATGCATTCGAAACCCTGGGTATAAAACGCATGATTGCCTTAATTCATCCAGACAATGAGGCTTCTAAAATTGTTGCCCAACGTATTGGGATGAGTTACGAGAAGGATGTAGATTATCAAGACACTATGTGCCATGTATATTTTATGGATAAAAGTCATGCTACAGCTATTTGATATGCTTTGGCCAATCTTTATTTACCACAAACCACTTAATCGATTCTGGTTCCAATTGTTGAAATAACATAACACTTTCTTTTTCTTCTAATTCTCTTGATAGTGTCTCTATAAGCGAACCGCTGTCAATATTATTTCCAGCAGGATTTGGGTCCATCCAAGCATTGTGTTCTACAAGGTGCCAAGTTCCTATTTTTATAAACTCGGCCAACTCTTTTAGATAACACCACTTGCCCACAATGCAATTTGGGTTGGTGTTTGTTGGAATATCTGCATGGTGCAGATTTTTAGCATGATTAAAAAGAATTCCTTTTGCCCAGACCTTACTTTTGGAGATATTAATTGCTGCATCACTAAGAAGTGATTGTGCTATTGGGTTTTGCGATAATTTGAGTTGTTTGTTAAATAGTAAATCCGATTTAATATCTAATCTGTCGATTGAATTAGGTCCATACCACTTGCCATTGTAAGCCAAATATAATTTCATGGCTGCTTCCCAATGTTCTATTTTGTTTTTGGCTCTAATTAATAAATCTATTTCGCCAATGGTAGTTTTGTTGTGGATGAGCTGCCAATTCTGTTTTACAATTTCATGGTCTGTTCTAGATATTATCCAGAATGCTAACAGTCCTTCGAAACGGTAACCCAAACGATTGCTTTTTATTTGATTTAAATGAGCAAATAGTGGTTCTGGATTGTGGTCTAAAGCGCTTAACCAGTCAATAATTTCGCTAAACTCTTGGCTACATCCCTGTTCATTAAGAGCATTTTGCTCTAAGAATAATGGGGCGGAGGCAATAAGCCAAGCTAATTCGCGTACTTCTTGATGTTGAAATCTAATTGGCATGGATTCTTAATATATTCGTGGCCACAAAATATACAATTGTAAAGAGAGCTATGGCAAAAAATAAAAAATGGTTTGCAGGGATTTTAGGATGGACATTGGGTGGTCCTATTGGAGGGATGATTGGTTTTGCTTTAGGTACATTCTTAGATTCACAAAGCAGTTCTGTAAACGAATATGTTAAATCGAGTCAAGGGAAATCTGCCAATGATTTTGAAATGAGTCTTTTGGTACTTTCGTCCATCGTAATTAAAGCAGACGGAAAAGTTCAGCAAAGTGAGTTGGATTTTGTGCGCAATCATTTTATCAAACTTTTTGGCAAAGAAAGAGCCAATCTAAGTTTTAAGATGTTCAACGAAATGATGAAGGAAGAGGTTTCTTTGCAAAAGGTATGTACGCAAATACGCCAGTATATGCCACATGCTTCAAGATTGCAATTGATTCATTTCTTGTTTGGCTTGGCTAATGCCGATGGGCATGTACACGAAACGGAATTAAGAGTGATTCAAACCACAGCGAATTACTTTAACATCAACTTGCATGATTTTGAATCGTTAAAAGCAATGTTCTTTAAAAGTGTTGATGCTTCGTACAAAATTTTGGAAATTGACACCAATGTAAGCGATGATGAACTGAAGAAAGCTTACCGTAAAATGGCGAAAAAATTCCATCCCGATAGAGTAGCACATTTAGGAGAGGCTTTACAAGGCGAAGCCAACGAGAAATTTAAAAAGGTGCAAGAGGCTTATGAGAGCATTCGAAAAGAAAGGGGAATTGCTTAAAATCAAAGAGGTGACTGAATCGGATTTTGAATTATTCAAAACCTGGTTTAGTACACCTTTCGAGGTTTTCCAATGTTTTGGCCCAACGATTACTTACCCCCTAATTTGGAGAGATCTACAGGCTTTTTTAGCCAAATTCCCTCCCCGCTATTTTGTTACAGGGTGGCAAAACAATACCTGTATTGCTTTAGGCAAAATTATTCCGCCAGACAATGTGGTACCACCAAGACTGGGTTGGATTGCTGTAGACAAGAAAGTAAGAGGACAGGGCTTAGGATTGCAATGGCTAGCCCAGCTCTGTGTTATTGCCGATGAAAAATACCCCAAATCTCCATTGCAATTGTATGTCTTAGAAGGCAATCCCGCGGCTAAATCAGTGTATTTGAAAAATGGATTCAAAACTTTACCTGAATCAGAAAATATTCTGGTTCAATTTGAGGGGAGGGGCATTACCATAGAGAAGATGCAGCGTTAAGGTTTCATCACATCTGTTTGCACACGAATAGAGTTCTTGTGAATTAGTTGATATAGCTCGTATACAAAGTTCTCAGACAAACCTTTAGAAGTGCCCCAGTCTTTTCTAGATTCTAAAATTTCGAACCAACGGTTTAATTGGAAAATGGTTACGTTATTGGCTTGTTTGAATTTCCCAATCTCTGCTGTAATATTCATGCGTTTAGCCAGCACTTGCAACAAATCCATGTCTATTTGGTCTATTTTAGTTCGAAGCAACCGCAAATGTTCTTGAAATTCAGTGTTGTCAGAAGAGTCGGACCTTATCACCAACTCATCTAAAAGTTGTGCAAGAAATTTAGGAGTAACCTGTTGTTCTTTATCACTCAATGCTCTTTCTGGTTGGAAATGAGATTCTACCATCAATCCATCAAAGTTTAAATCAAAAGCTGTTTGGCTTACCTCTTTAATAAGTTCGGGTTTGCCAGCGATGTGGCTAGGGTCGCAAATTATTGGAATATTTGGTGCTAAATGGCGCAATTCAATGGCAATTTCCCATTTAGGTTCGTTTCTAAAGGGAGCACTTTCGTAAGTGTAAAAACCTCTATGTATTGCAGCAATGTTAGAAATACCTACGGTCTGAAAACGCTCTATAGCACCAATCCATAATCCAATTTCTGGGTGGATTGGGTTTTTAACCATTACAGGAATATCTACGCCTTTTAATGCTTCTGCAATTTCTTGTACATAAAAAGGGTTTACTGTAGTTCTTGCACCAATCCATAATTGATCTATACCTGCTTTTAATGCTGCCTCAACATGATGCGGGTTTCCTACCTCTGTCATTACTGAAAGGCCTGTTTCTTTTTTAACAGTAGAAAGCCAATCTAAAGCGGGTACACCTATCCCTTCAAAAGATCCTGGACGCGTTCTGGGTTTCCAGACACCAGCTCTTATTGCCGATACTTTGCCAATAGCCTGTAATTGCTTGGCTGTTTGCAATAATTGCAGTTCGCTCTCGGCACTGCAAGGGCCAGCAATGATATAGGGTTTGTCTTTATTTATCCAACTCATATTATTTCTTTCCAGCAACTACCATTACAAACTCACCTCTAGGTGCTTTTTCTTCGAAATGTGCTTTTATTTCTTCTAAACTTCCGCGTACTGTTTCTTCGTGCAGTTTAGAAATTTCTCTCGAAATACTTGCTTGTCTGTCAGCGCCAAACGTTTCGCAAAAGTGGCCAAGCGTTTTTAATAATTTATGAGGAGACTCATAAAAAATCATGGTTCGTTCCTCTTCTGCTAATTTGCTTAGGCGCGTTTGGCGGCCTTTTTTAACGGGTAAGAATCCTTCAAAAGTAAAGCGTTCGCAGGGTAAACCCGAGTTTGCCAATGCAGGCACAAAAGCAGTTGCACCCGGTAAACACTCAATTTCAATGCCTGCTTTGACGCATGCTCTTGCCAATAAAAATCCAGGGTCCGAAATTGCAGGCGTACCAGCATCACTAATTAGCGCAATGTCTATACCTGATTTTAGTTCTCCAATAATGTTGTCGGTAGTTTTGTGCTCATTGTGCATATGATGCGATCGCATGTGCGTATCGATATCAAAATGTTTCAGCAATTTAACACTGGTCCGGGTGTCTTCTGCCAGTATCAATTGAACAGACTTTAAAACTTCAATAGCTCTAAATGTCATGTCTTGAAGGTTGCCAATTGGTGTAGGAACTAAATATAACTTACCCATCTTATTATTGTAGTTGATCTGTGAAGTCCCTTAATAATCGGAACAATGACTCATATGCATCTAAAGGTAACGTTTCCGACTTGTCGAAAACATCGTGATATGCTTTTATCCCTCCCATGGTATAAATAAATACCGCAGGTACTCCTTGTACACTAAAAGGGTAATGATCCGAATTCTGTGTTTGTCCTCTCGGTTTAATTTTGGTGAGGTAAGATTTTGAATCGTTAATACTGGTTAGGATTTCAAATTCTTTGGCTTGATCCTTTGCGTTTACCACTGTTATACCCTCATCTCCTGTTCCAAAAATATCCATGTTAATTACAAAACGAATTTTATCTAAAGAGAACAAGGGGTTTTTCACATAAAAAGAAGAGCCTAATAGGCCAGCTTCCTCTCCTGCAAAACAGATAAATGCAATAGAGTACTTTGGGGGGTATAAGCTGTAATAAGCAGCCATCTGTAAAAGCATACTCGTGCCACTAGCATTATCATTCGCTCCTGGGAAATAGGTTTCGGCACCCATACGACCAAGGTGATCGTAATGTGCAGTAAATAGAATGAAACTATCAGGTTGTTCTGTACCTTCTATATACCCAATAACATTCTGTGCTTCATGCTGATAAAGCATTTTAGCCTCAATTTTTAATCTCATCTTCTTAACCTTTTTCGGCCATGAAGATTTTAAAATTGTGAGTGCAGGTACTTTTATTTGATTTCGACCAACAGACCAAGTTAACTTTGTTGGTTCTAATCGTGCTTTAGCACCAAAAGGTTTTGGATTAGCCCAAATCTCCTTCATTTTAGTGGCTTGCTCAGCATCGACATCTTCAAAATCGAAAATTAATATTTGATCTTCGGTTGCTTTTGCAAGCTTTTTCGTCCACTTTTTGGAATTCCCTATCAAATCCTTCTTAAGTACTACAACCTCAAATTCTTTATTAATGCTAGCACTTTCTGGATCTACGATATAATCAACTCCAGGGTTTAATTTTTGATCGTTCAGGTGGACGGTCATAGCCCCAGGGAAACTGTTCACATTAAATGAGAAGCCTTGAAAATAAGTGTTGTCAAAAGATTTGATCTCCCATTTTTTATACTGCTTGCTTAAATAAAGCGCAGCTTGATGGTCGCCATAATTCACATAACCCCTTCCGTTTAGTTCGGGGCTACATAGTTTATGCAATACTTCTTTGGCGTACTTTAAATCTTGGGCAGCACTGGGAATTGTGGCAAAGCTTAGAAAAGCTAAAAGCAATCTTATGTTCATCATATTAAACGCGTCTTTCAATGATGTTTAAGAATCTTTGAATGGTTTCTTCTTGTTCTTCTCCCCAAGAATGTTTTGTGGCAACTTGTAAAGAGAAAAAACTTTTCGCTTCTTCGGCATTGTTGAATTTACTAATTTCTTCCATTACCTTTCTAAAATCTTCAGCATTACCATCAAACAAATCGCGGATAAAGGCAAATTTGTCATTTAAACCGATGCTTAATTGCTGTTTAGTAGCCAATCGTTCGTAAACTGTTGCAGCAGGTTTGTCTTCGGGGGCATCAATTTTTACTGCTTCTTCTTTTACAATATCTTCCTTTTTGTCAAGGATAATTTCAGGTTTTACGCTCTCCTTTTCCTCTGATTCTTCGGTATCAATAATTGGAATAAGGGGTGTTACTTCAGGTGCTATTTCAGGTTTAACTACTTCCGTATCCTTTTCAATAGACTCATTTACAGGCTTGTCTATTTCTGAAATTGAATCCTGTTGGTTCAGGTAATTATAAACCAAGAGATGATTGTACACCTTACCCATCTTGTGAATCATAAGGCTAGCTTGTTGATCAAGATCGGAGTCCATGATAGATTGGCAGAGTTGATTAATCTCTTTTTTGAAGGCTTCTTTTGACATAACGATGCAGATTTTTTGCGAAGCAAATTTATTTAGATTTGTTTGCGTACAAAAGGTTTAAGCGAAATAGAATGTTTTTAGAAAATTCTCTTACACAAAAAGAACGTAGCGGTTGGGTAGAGGCTATATGCGGATCGATGTTTTCTGGTAAAACAGAAGAATTAATTCGCAGATTAAAACGGGCCCAAATTGCAAGGCAAAAGGTAGAGATTTTTAAGCCGCAAGTCGATACCCGTTATTCTGAAGACGAAATTGTTTCGCACGATAGTAAGTCTATCCGATCTACTGTAATAGATACCGCAGGGCAATTGGTGTTATTAGCAGACCAAGTTGATGTTGTGGGTATTGATGAAGCTCAGTTTTTTGATGATGATATTATTGTATCGGTTAATAAATTGGCAAATGCCGGAGTGCGCGTAATAGTTGCGGGATTGGATATGGATTTTAAAGGTAGGCCCTTTGGTCCAATGCCCGGATTAATGGCAATTGCAGAATTTGTAACAAAGGTTCATGCAATTTGTCAGCAGTGTGGCAATTTAGCGCATTATTCTTTTCGGAAATCTACCGAAAAGCAAAAGGTTATTTTGGGTTCTCAAGAGATGTACCAACCATTATGCAGAAATTGCTTCAATCAATGAAATGTTAAAAGTTAAAACACATACAATATCAGAAATAGAATCGGCTGTAGGAGCCGGATGTAGTGGGGTCTCGCATAAAACGGTTATTTCTGACATTTTAATTGATAGTCGAAAAATATCGGCTACCGATGGTGTGCTGTTTATTGCAATCAAAGGTTCCAGACATAATGGAGCAGATTACATATCGGAACTTTATGAGAAGGGGATTCGTAATTTTTTGGTGCAGCAAATGCCTAAAGACCGCTTCCTTTTCGATCAAGCGAATTTTTTAATCGTAGAGAATGCTTTAGCTGCATTGCAGGCTTTAGCTAGATTTCATAGGTCTTTATTCGATATTCCGGTAATTGGAATAACAGGATCTAATGGGAAAACCATAGTAAAAGAATGGTTGTTTCAGATTTTACAACATACCAGAAAGGTTACGCGTAGTCCAAAAAGTTATAATTCTCAAGTGGGTGTACCTATCTCTGTATTACAGATGGATGAGATGCACGAAATTGCCATTCTGGAGTCAGGAATTTCGCAACCAGACGAAATGCAATTATTGGAACCTATGATTCGCCCAACGGTTGGTATATTTACAAATATTGGACAAGCACATGGTCGTTATTTTGAAAGCGACCAACAAAAAATAAGAGAGAAATTACAATTATTTAAATCATCGGATCGACTGATTTATTGCCTAGACCATATGGCAGTGCATAAAGAAATTCAGTCATCAGGAATCGCATTAAAAAAACGATTCACTTGGTCGGCTTACTTTCCAGCAGATTTGCAAATACTAAAGATAGAAAGTGCAGATTCTAAAACGGCAATCAAGGCATTGTTTAAAGGGGTAGAAATGGAGATAGAAATTCCGTTTACCGATAAAGCTTCCTTGGAAAATGCTGTACATTGTTGGGCTTCCTTATTGTTTTTAGGTTTAGAACAAAAGGAGATTAAAAGAGGAATGAAGCTTTTGGTTCCTGTCGCTATGAGATTGGAGATGAAATCGGGAGTTAATAATTGCCTCTTGATTTCTGATGTATACTCTTCCGATTTGGAGTCTTTTAAAATCGCCCTAGATTTTGTCAATCAACAACAGCAGTCAGAGAAAACTACAGTTATTTTGTCTGATATGCTCGACAGTACCTTGTCTGATAAAGATTTGTACGATGAAGTTGCGACTTTATTAGTGAAGTACGAGGTTGATAGGTTGATTGGGGTTGGCGCTAAAATAAATGAATTTGCCTCAGAATTTAAGCTCCCTTGCTTGTTTTATGAAGACACCGCAAAGCTTATTTCAGCCATAGAGAGTCTTACATTCGAAAATGAAACGATTCTTTTAAAAGGAGCAAGGAAATTTACTTTTGAGGACATCGGGCAATTGTTATCGCAAAAGGCTCATACGACTACATTAGAGGTAAATTTAAATGCCTTGATCCATAATTTTCAATATTTCAAGTCGCTTCTAAAGCCAGAGGTCAAAGTAATGGTAATGGTTAAGGCCTTTTCTTATGGTACAGGAAGTGCAGAAATAGCGAGTGTATTACAATTTCATAGGGTAGACTATTTAGGGGTTGCTTATGTCGATGAAGGGGT
>JBLHRE010000034.1:0-13388 GCA_047625765.1 Flavobacteriales bacterium | reverse complement strand
CAGGTTTCAAAATCACTAGCAATTACCTAAATTAGCTCATGCATTATAGCCACTTATTGTACTTCTGCCTAGTTCTATTAAATTCTGCATGCTCAGTGCATTGTATCAACCAACAAAGCATCCTATCTTCAGAACAGTATATCCGATTTCAAAAAAGCGGCAATTTAATGGGTGCTCCAAGTACCGATTTGATTATCAACAAAAAAGGATGGCTATACTATAGCGAAACACTAGGTAAAGACATACAAGTCGAAAAGAATCATTTGAATACATCCCAAAACAAAAAGTTTTGGCAAACTGTGGATATCGCAAGTCTAGAAATATTAAAAGACAACTATCAAACAGCTTTCGATTCACATATTATTACCCTAAGCATTGTTAAGGATGCCAGGTTGATAAAAAAGATAAGCTACACCACTGGTCAACCCGTAATTCTAAGAACATTGGAGTCAAATATGAACAACATTAGGATCAACCCAAATACCCCGTTAAAATGAAAAAATTATTATTTATTTCTTGTATCATAAGCTCCATTTTTGCCCAACAAACCCAGGCTCAGTTTATAATGCCAAAAGCTAGCGGTGGCGAGAATTTAGAGTTCAAAACCATTGAAAAGGCATTTACTACATGGCATAGAAATAAATCTGAACAAGAACCAGAAGGGAAATGGTTGCAGAGGTGGCTGGACCACCATGGACAAAGAAGTATTCTTGGTAACAATCCTGTCGATGCTTCCGTATTTTTTAAAGAAGCCATAAAATCTCAAAGCTATAATAAATCAGGATTGGTAGATTGGCTACCAGTTGGACCAAATATTGAATCGTCTCCTATTCATCCAGATATATACAATCATGTATCACGTATAAATTGTATTGAATTCCACCCTACTGATTCTAACACCTTTTGGATAGGAGCTTCACAAGGAGGTATCTGGAGAACAACTAATGGAGGTGACAACTGGACTCCTTTGAATGAAGGTTTGCCAATATTAAGAATTAGTGATATTAAAGTAGACCCCAACAATACCGATATTATGTACGCCTGTCTTGGAGATTTCGAATACAATGGTGTTTCCTTAAAACTAGACGATAGAAAAAGACATACCCATTATGGTCTGGGAATTTACAAATCTCTAGATGCAGGCTTAACTTGGAAACCAACTGGTTTAACTGTATTACAAACTGATTTACAATATTCCTTGCTACGAGGTATGCTTATAAACCCAAACAATTCTAACGAGCTTATTGCAGGTGGACTGGAAGGGATTTGGAAATCTTTGGATGCGGGAGAAACATGGATGCAAACCTTAAAAGACACCTTAATTTGTGACCTAGAACAGGACCCTAGCAATCCACAAACGATATATGTTGCAAGCACCTACTTAACTACCATGGACGAAGGAATAGCCGGTGTACTTAAATCCACAGATTTTGGGAACACCTGGACATTACTAAATACAGGTATTCCTGAAAAGCTAGTTCGCAGAACGGAAATAGCCATCGCTCCTTCCGATCCAAACTATATTTATGCATTATCCTGCGGCTTGGATAGGGGGTTTTATGCATTCTATAAAAGCACCGATGGAGGTGATACTTGGCAAGAAACGGCAAACACCAGCAGCACCTACAATCTGCTAGGCTGGCAATCGAATTCTGTAGGAGGGCAAGGCTCCTATGACCTAGCACTGGAAGTCTCTCCCTTTGATAAAAACGAAGTCTATTTGGGAGGAGTTAATGTTAATGCATCCTCTGATGGAGGAATTACATGGAACGAAATTGGGGGTCAAAATTTTTGGATACATTCTGATCAACACCAATACAAAATTAATCCTCTTAATAATAGGTTGTATATCTGTAATGATGGAGGTATAATTTCAACTTCAAAAGTTGATATTAATAACACTTCTGGTGGTACCATTCTTAAGGATCACTCAAAAGGAATGCAGTTGACCTCGTTCTATCGTTTAGGTTTAAGTGCAAACTCCGATATGATTATCGCTGGTGCACAGGACAATTCTACATTTTTATTCAAAGACAATCAATGGAATATTAAAATTGGAGGTGATGGAATGGATTGTTTTATTGATCCAATAAGTGATGATTTTATGATGGGTTCCTGGCAATATGGCGGCTTGGCTGCTTCTTATGACGGAGGCAATAATTTTGACACTTGGCTTCACCTAGGTATAGAAGCCAGCGGAGAAAAAGGTGAATGGGTAACCCCAATTGGAATCAATCCTGTTTCAGGAATTGTTTATGCCGCTTACGAGAATCTGTGGGCGTCTGACGATTATGCCGCCTCATGGTATGTAACAACCGAATTTCCAGATATGCCAAATGCAGATTTCCCTGCTCCTGCTTCTGCTATGGGCATACCAAAGGATTTATCTGGAAGCACTTACATTGCAAAACGAATCTATCATTCGTATGATGCACCTTCTACTTTGTGGTTGGTAAATAATTTAGGAGAACAAAATATTACCCAAGGTTTACCCGATTCCTTGTATTTTACTCATATAGCAGTAGTTAGTGATAATGAGGATGAAGCTTATGTAACTTGCAGTGGCTTTGCGAGTGGTGTAAAAATTTTCAAAACAGAGAATGGAGGTAACAGCTGGGCCAATATTTCTTATAACCTCCCAAATATACCTTTAAACTCGGTGGTAATTAATGAAAATAGAGGTTCGCATACCCTTTATATCGCTTCAGATTTAGGAGTATATGTATTGGATAGTGCACAATCAGAATGGAATAAATACGGTGAGGGATTCCCTAATGTTATCGCGAGTGATTTAGAGATCAAGCCTAGTACAAATGAGTTGTTTGTCTCTACATTTGGTAGAGGAATTTGGAAAACAGAGCTCCCAGACCGCATTGGTGTAACAGAACATTTAACAGATAATATTTCTTTTCAACTGACCCCTAATCCCAATACAGGGAATTTCCAAATAACACTTACGGATAATGCAGCAAGGGTAGATAAAATGGAGATTTTAAATGTGATGGGAAAACTCGTGCATCAACAAAAAATAAATGTTTCAGCACAAAATAGAAAGCTAAACATAAATCAAAACCTAAAGCCAGGGCTATACTTTTTAAGTATTTATATGAATGGTAAAAGAGCTACCAAAAAATTCATCATCGAATAGAGTATAACGGTTCCAAATCAAAGGAAATTACTAATAAAACACAAATGGCTAAGACTCAACATTAAAATGTACGTTTTGGACTTAAGTAATACGGGGTAAAATATTAGATGCTAGACTTTCGTCTTAACTGATGAATGCAAAGTAAAAGAGGCTCCAAATGGAGCCTCTTTTACTTATAAATTATATGTTAGCTACAGAAATCTAGCTTGCCAACTTTGTTTTGCCGGAACCTCCCATTCCGTTTCTAATTCTTTTTTACTGCCTATGGTATTATTAAATACAATAATATCTGCTGGGCTCTCTTGGTGATTTAAAAATTCCTTAAAATCTGCCGTACTACCATCCTCCAGTATACCTTCACTATTGAGATAAGTAATGGTCATACGATCTAAAAAATCAACATCAAATTTTTGACCCAATTCTTTCATGATATGGGTAGAACTATCTATGGAACATCCACTTGCCTTTGCTTGCTCTTCGTTCACCAATAATGCCACAAATCTATCGTAAATAATAGAAAATGAACACTGTAAATTGGTTCCGTGAGCCACCCATTCTTCACAAAAATCGTACAAACGAACGCGCATCAAAGCAACCTCGTCTGGTGTTAATGCTCTAGGCGATTGGTACATCCAAACTCTAGAGTTCATTGGCATTTGTTCGTAAGTTACATACATATCTATAATTCTTCTGCCATTGCAATCATTTCTGCAATATCCAACACTTCTACCTCTTCTTCCTTATCCTTATTCTTAATACCATCGGTCATCATAGTATTACAAAACGGGCAACCTGTAGCAATAAATTGTGGTTTTGTTTCTAGAGCTTCCTCTGTACGCTCTATATTAATGTCTTTATTTCCCTTTTCAGGTTCTTTAAACATCTGAGCCCCACCAGCACCACAGCACAATCCTTTTGTTTTGCATCGTTTCATCTCTACCAGTTCGGCATCCAATTTTTTAATCAACTCTCTTGGAGCCTCATAAACGCCATTTGCACGGCCCAAATAACAAGGATCATGAAAGGTAATACGTTTCCCTTTAAATGCTCCACCTTCTATCGAAAGCCTTCCATCGGTTAAAAGACTATTGATAAACTGTGTATGGTGAATTACCTCGTAGTTACCACCTAGATCAGGGTATTCGTTTTTAAGGGTATTAAAGCAATGTGGACAAGCAGTAATTATTTTCTGAACCTCGTAGGCATTCATCACTTCTATGTTCGCCATTGCTTGCATTTGGAATAAAAACTCATTCCCTCCTCTTTTGGCAGGATCCCCAGTACAGCTTTCTTCAGTCCCCAACACAGCAAAAGAAACGCCTGCTTTGTTTAGGATTCTTACTAGTGCTTTAGTAATTTTTTTTGCTCGTGCATCAAAACTTCCAGCACATCCAACCCAAAATAATACTTCTGGTTTTTCACCTTTAGCCGTCATTTCTGCCATGGTTGGCACAATCAATGTTTTTGTATCGCTCATGCTAAATACCTTTATCTTTCAAAGACCTGTATGGTCTTTTCTATTTCTATTAAATCAGTAAACTTTCCGTTAAATTTGGTGGCTCTAACCATGTGGTTGTCTATCCAATGATAGTTCCCTCCTCTTGGCTTACCCATTACCATTCCATGATACATAAATCCATTAGATTTTAACCACGTTTCGGTGACAGCTCTATGGGCTTCTAAACGCGAAGTGAAAAAGCAAATAATATGACCTTCATCATACCATTTGTTAAGTGTTTTAAGAGCATCAGGATACAATTCAGCTGTTTCCATACGCTCCGGCTCTTCATTGGGAATATCATCGCAAATGGTGCCGTCAATATCAATAAGGTAATTCTTTATAGTACGAGGTAGAACTGGGCTAATGGAATAGCCATCAACTTCAGTTTTCACAAGTTTATCGTCTATACTACTCATCTTTCCAGTTTAATCGATCGGCTGCGGGAAACTGCCAAGGAGCACCGTTGTTCTCCACATTTCCAAACATCAAATTTAATTCTTGCGGTGCCGCTGATTCTTCCATAACCAAATACCTACGCATTTCCATAATAATAGAAAGTGGGTCGATATTAATCGGGCAGGCTTCTGTACAAGCATTACAAGATGTACAAGCCCATAATTCCTCACGCGAAATAAAAGTATCTAGTAAACTTCTTCCATCATCAGCGTCTAAACCCTTGGCTGCAATCAGTTTACCTTTTTCCTCTAATCGATCTCGGGTATCCATCATTATCTTACGAGGAGACAATAATTTTCCAGTTTGACTTGCAGGGCACTCAGAAGTACATCTACCACATTCGGTACACGTGTAAGCATTCATCAATTGCACCCAATTCAAATCCGTTACATCCTTTGCTCCAAATCGTTCAGGTGCAGGAGCATTAGGGTCTGGTGCTGCATATGGATCTGCATTAGGATCCATCATCATTTTCACCTCTTCGGTAACAGCTTCCATATTGGTAAAACGACCTTTTGCATTTAAGTTCGAAAACCAAGTATTTGGAAAAGCCAGAATTATATGGAAGTGTTTAGAGATTGGCAAGTAGTTCATAAATGCTAATATTCCCACAATGTGGAACCACCAAGTTGTTCTTTCTAACAATACCAAGCCTTCTTGACTCATAGAACCCAGTAATCCCGCTATTGGTGCGCTTATTGGGTATGAACCAGCTAAGGTGTAATGCTCTGCTCCCATACCTTGTAATAAATAGTCAGAAGCATTCATCAATAAAAATGCTGACATCAAAAGGACTTCAAAAATCAGGATCAAGTTAGCATCCGTTTTTGGCCATCCATCCATTTCCTTATTCAAGAAACGCTTAACTCTGATAATGTTTCTACGTGCCAAAAATAACAGACAAGCAACCAAAACCAATAATGCCAACACTTCGAATGAGCCAATTAGAATATCGTAGAAACCACCTAGAAAGGACAATATTCTATGGGTTCCAAAAACGCCATCAATTATAATTTCTATAACCTCGATATTGATAATAACAAACCCAACATAAACGAGAAGATGTAAAAAACCAGCAACCGGTCTTTTGGTCATCTTAGATTGCCCTAAGGCAACCTTTGCCATGGTTTTCCAACGATCTCTTTTATTGTCAGATCTATTGATATCTCTTCCTAAATTGATATTTCTCTGGATTTTCCTAACATTCTTTGCAAAGAAGAATCCAGCAACTACCAACAAGACTAAAAAAATAATGTTTGAAATTCCCATAACTAGTTCACTGGTGCTGTATATGGTTTATGCTTACGTCCAAATAAAGAGAAATGTACATACCTCTCTGGGCTTTGCTTCATATCCTCCAATAACTTTTCCAATTCGGAAGAAGCATCGTTAAGGTTATCATACATAGCAGGATCGTTAATTAATTTACCTACTGTTCCTTCTCCTCTATTGATTTTAGCAATTATAGAATCTGCATTGGCAATAGTTGTTTGTACTCCAGCAAACACTGCCGTCATATCGGATGCTTCAATAGCCTCGCCCAGTTCTGCAAAACCTTGCAATGTTTTATCAATTTCTGTAGCATTGGATCTAATAACCGCTGTAATAGAATCTACATTACTAACCATACTTTTAAGATCTGTTGCAACTATTACATCCAAATTGGTTATAATATTGTCCATTTTCTTGAAAGCACCATTAATACGCTCCATAGATTCTGAAACGTTATCTCTAGTGTCTTGATTTAGTATATTCTGAATATAAACTAAAACAGTGTCAATAGAACTAAGCATTTTTTCGGCTTTTTGCTTAATAGGTAGAACCTGTTTATTCACTTCATCAGACAAACTTCCTTCTATTGCCGTTTTTAAAGTATCACCTTCTGATGCCAAAATTTCAGAATTACCCAATTCTAAAGCAATCATTTTGGTTCCTAATAAACCATCGCTCTTAATCTTAGCAATGGTATTAATAGCCACAGGAAAATCAGTATTAAGCACCATGTGCACCATTAATTTACCTTCGCCTCCTGGTAAAAAATAGATGTCATTTACTCTACCTACCTTAAACCCGTTGATAACTAATTTTTGGCCAGACTCTAATCCATCGACATAATGGTAGATTCCGTAAAAATCTCTTTGCTGATTTAATAAATCTTTACCCTTGAGGTAATTGAAGCCCCAAACAGCTAAAGCAATGATAATCACTGCAAAAATACCTACTTTTATTTCTTTTTTCAAACCTCTGAATTGTTAAGATTTACAAATGCTATAATAAGGATTATTTATGAACTAAGCTCATAGCTTTAGTTATGGGAATACGCTCGTTACCTTGAAATGCAACTACAAAGGCATCTTTAAACTTCCCTGATTTTAATTCTTCCTGTAAGGCTTTTATTGCCTTAAAATCTTCCGATGACCCAATGGTGTATTTGTACACCCCTTTGTCTTCGTAATAAGATACATTCTCCATGCTTCGAAACAAGGCTCCTTGGATGTTTAACTTCTCACTGCTACTAATAACCTGAACCTTAAACAATACATCTTGACCCATTTCTGGAGCAATTTTAGACGTTTGTTTCTTTTCTGCAAAGTTATGTGTATCCTTTTCAATCAATTCTTTATACCCCCTAAACGCTCTAAAAATAGCCGATGCCATATAGTCTTGGCCTTGTTTCGAATTCAAAAAGTCTTCTTCATCTGGATTGGTAAGAAAACCCAATTCTATTAATACACTTGGCATGGTTACACTACTAATCACCAAAAATGGCTCTTGCTTTACCCCTCTGTCGGTCCTGTTCACTCTGGTTCTAAATTCACCTTGTACCATTTCCGCAAAGAGCAAACTATTGTTTAAAAAAGCATCTTGATATAGTGACAGCATGATATAACTTGAAGGATCATTCGGATTGAAGCCCTTATAATTCATCTCAAAATTTTCTTCAAGCAATATGACAGAATTTTCCTTTTCTACAACTCTTCTGTTTTTATCGCTAATAGTCGTACCTCTAACAAAAGAACTACTCCCTTTTACACTAGATTTCGTAAATGCATCACAATGAATAGAGATAAATAAGTCGGCTTTTTCAGAATTTGCCAAAGCAGTTCTTTCATATAATTTGGGATAAGTATCTCCTTCTCTGGTGTAAATTATTTCTACATCGTTTAAATTTTCCTCGATATATTTACCCAAAAGACGTGCAACCTTTAATGTAATATGTTTTTCCTTAGATTTATAACGGCCTGTACCTAAGTTACCTGGGTCTCTTCCGCCATGTCCCGCATCAATAATAATTTTGCGAACAGCATTCACATCATCATCCGAACCTACAAAGCCGAATAATGGAACAATAATGGATAAAAGAAATAGCGCCAGAAAACGTTTCACTTGGAATGCTTTTAATTAGTTTTGCGGACTTACAATCCACTTTTACAAAAATAGGAAATACCCATTGCCAACAAAGCTACTTTACGGCCTTTTATTGACAAGCTACTGTGTATTATTTCAGCAGGCTAAATGCTTTGCACAAACTATTCCAAGTGTATCAGATTCCCTTGTCTATCAGGACACAGCAAAACCTATTACTGGTAATTCTGGCAAAACTTCTGAGAGTTTTCTCTCTGAAAATGTTAATTACTCTGCCAAAGATTCTATGATTACCAATTTAATAGATCAAAAGGTCTACTTATATGGTGATGCAAAAATAGATTATGATGGTATAAAACTTTCTGCAGACTATATTACCATTGATATGAGTAACAAGCAGTTGTTTGCTTCTGGATTACCCGACAGCACTGGTACTATTGTTGGTAAACCCATATTTGAAGAAGGTGGTAAAACCTACAACTCAGAAACTATAAGTTACAACTTCGATAGTAAGAAAGGTAAAATATCCACAGTTATTACCGAAGAAGGTGGTGGATATGTGCATGGCGAGACGGTTAAGAAAGCAAATGACAGTACTTTCTATATAGAAAATGGTGCATTTACTACTTGCGATCTAGAACACCCACATTTCTACATTGGTTCTAGTAAATTAAAAATAGTACCAGGCGATAAAATTATTACTGGCCCAGCTTTTTTGGTATTACAAGATATTCCTACTCCTTTAATCGTTCCATTTGGTTATTTCCCTACGAACTCCAAACAAAAATCTGGCGTTATTTTGCCAGCTCCGGGAAGCTCTAACTCTAAAGGTTACTTTTTAAGAGAAGGAGGTTATTACTTTGCCATTAGCGACAGAGTGGATTTACGTTTGATTGGTGAGGTCTTTTCGCGTGGTAGTTGGGGATTGTCTAGTATTACTAGATACAATACACGCTATAAGCGCAATGGGCAGTTACAGCTAAGTTATAACTACAATAAAACCTCTGAACCTGAATTTCCTGATTACTCGTTAAAAAAGGATATTTTTATTCGCTGGAACCATAGGCAAGATGCTAAAGCTAAGCCAAACAGCAACTTTTCGGCCAGTGTTAACGCGGGTTCTAGTTCGTTTCTAAAAAACACTTCTACGGTTAGTAATGACATTATTAAAAGTGATTTAATTTCATCTATTTCCTATTCTAAAGTCTTTCCAGGTACTCCTTTCACTATGAATGTGAGTGCCAATCACAACCAAAAACTATCTGACGGAACCATTACCCTTAAAGTGCCACAACTGGGCTTAAACATGTCTCGTTTATATCCATTTAAGCGAAAAAATGGAGTAGGAAAACAGAAGTGGTTTGAGAAAGTAGGGGTAAATTATAACATGGAGGTCCTAAATCAAATTAGCACCTACGACAGCCTATTATTTACTCCACAAGCCTTAGATCAGTTTAGAAATGGTATGCGACATAGAGCCTCTGCTTCTAGTTCTGTGAAAGTATTAAAGTTCCTTAGTCTTACTCCTAGTTTTAACTATGCCGAAAACTGGTATCTAAACCGCATTGAAAAAGATTGGGACTCGAACGAAAAAATGGTAATTACTGATACCATTAATGATTTTTCTACAAATCGTAGTTTTAGTATGGGTGCCAATTTAACCACTAGGATTTACGGTATGAAATCCTTTCGTTTTAAAAGGTTAAAGGCCATTAGACATGTAATTAGTCCGTCTATTGGATTTAGATATAGACCAGACTTTGGTGATGATAGATGGGGATTTTACGATAATGTTCAAACAGATTCTACAGGTACAGTTAGCCAATATTCTTTATTTGAAAATGGTATTTACGGAAACGCCCCCATTGGTAAACAAGGCAATATCACCTATAACATTGGTAACATTCTTGAATTAAAAGTGAGACAGAGACAAGACAGCACCACTACAACAAAAAAAGTTAAGCTTATAGAAAGTTTAAACGTTTCTGGGAGTTATAATTTTGCAGCAGAACAATTTAATTGGTCACAAGTAAATTTAACAGCAAGAACCAGTTTGTATAAAAATTTAGGGCTTAAACTAAACGGACGACTAGACCCTTATAGCTTAGATAGTAATGGTACTAGAGTAAATATCTTGCAATACGATATTAACCAAAAACTAGGAAGGTTTACCGATGCAGGCATTAGTGTCAATTGGAGTATTAGTGATGGTAAAAAGAAAAATGATAAATCCAAAAGCAACGTTACCAAGACACTAACAGGTTCGTCTTCTGTTGATTTTAGTTTGCCTTGGAGTTTAAATTTATACTATACCTATGCCTATAACAAACCTGGCTTAGAATCAAATACAACACAATCCTTAAATTTTAATGGTGATATCCGATTAACACCAAAATGGAAAATTGGCTTTAATTCTGGATACGATTTCAAGAATAAGGATTTAAGCTTTACACGTGTAAATATCAATAGGGACCTACACTGTTGGGAACTTGCATTTGACTGGATTCCTTTTGGATTTAGACAATCTTACACTTTAACTTTACGCGTAAAATCTCCCGTACTTAAGGATCTTAAAATAGATCGTAAACGTAACTGGTTCGACTTTTAAATGTGCTTATTCGAATGGTTCAACCAATTCGAAATAATTTGCTTTCCTTCTGGAGTCATAATAGATTCCGGATGAAATTGGACACCCGCAATAGGCAAATTAACATGTTCAAAAGCCATTATTACCCCTTCTGTACTTCTTGCTGCTATCCTCCAATTAGGCCCTAAAGTATTACCCTTAACTGCCCAGGAATGGTATAGTCCTACCTGCAGTCTTGCCGCACTATTTTGAAATAAATAGCGAGAATCTGAAAGTACTTCAATTTGCCTAGAAACGCCATGTTTTACTTTTTCTTGATTGAACAATTCGGCTCCAGAAAACTCAGCCAAGGCTTGCATTCCCAAACAAACTCCAAATATAGGTTTCTTGCTATAGCACAATGCTATCAGCTTATTTAGATCATTAGCTTCTTTTGGTAGTCCGGGGCCTGGAGACAATAATATATGTGAAAATTGATCTAGCGAATCAAAATCAATCGCATCATTTCTTTGCACAACTACAGCAATCATTGGTTCTAATAAATGAACCAAATTATAGGTAAAAGAATCGTAATTGTCAATAAGAAGTAGTGCCATGTAAATTTGTATATTTCTCCAAAATCAAGCAAAAATGAAACAAATCATCGAGACCAACAATGCCCCTGCTCCAATTGGCCCTTATTCTCAGGCAGTAAAAGCAAATAACGTTTTATATACTTCTGGTCAAATTGCTATAGACCCAAAAACAAGCACCCTTAAATTGGGTACAATTTCTGAGGAAACGACCTTAGTAATGGAAAATTTAAAAGCTGTTGTTGAAGCTGCTGGAATGAATATGTCTCAGGTTGTTAAATGCAGTATTTTTATTTCTAATATGAATGACTTTGCAGCAATTAATGCCATTTATGGACAATATTTCGATTCTAGCACTGCTCCTGCTAGAGAAACAGTGCAAGTAGCATGCTTACCAAAGAATGTCAATGTCGAAATTTCTGCAATTGTAGTTGCTTAAAGGCATTTTATAGGCGGAGATACCCCGCATATAAAATTACTAGAAATTTGGTTTGAAAGCATATTCGATGTAAAATTCATCAATCACTTTAATCACATCATCAGACTCATCAACTATTGTAAATAGATCTAAATCTTCTGCGCTAATATTTCCTTCTTTTTCAAGCATCACTTCCTTTATCCAATCTACCAAACCCGACCAAAAACTCGTCCCTACCAATACAATTGGAAATCTCCCGATTTTCTCCGTTTGAATTAGGGTTAAGGCTTCAAACAGTTCGTCTAAGGTTCCCATACCACCTGGCATAACAACAAAAGCCTGAGCATACTTTACAAACATTACTTTTCGAACAAAGAAATAATCAAAATTGATATACTTATCTGTATCAATATATGGGTTATGTTCTTGCTCGAAAGGCAGATCTATATTTAAGCCTACAGAGGCTCCTTCACCCCTTTTTGCACCTCTGTTACCGGCTTCCATAATCCCAGGACCTCCACCCGTAATTACGCCATAACCTGATTGCGTTAGCTTAAAGGCAATTTCATCTGCCAATTCGTAATATGGATGGCCTGCCTTTGTTCTTGCAGACCCAAAAATAGACACACAGGGGCCTATCTTAGCCAGTTTATCAAAGGCCTCAACAAACTCAGCCATTACCTTAAAAATTTGCCAAGAATCCTCTGTTTTAATTTCGTTCCAATTTTTCGCCTTTAAAGCTCTTTTTATCTTTTTTTGGTTTCTTTCTTCGCTCGTCATATTCTTTTTTTACTCTTTAAACACAATTGCTGTGGCTGTGGATGTTAATTATAAGGTACAAACAATATAGAATTTTATGGATTGCTAAATGGTTAAATGTGGATAATTCATTCCAATTGAGAAATAATCTAGTTTCACTATCATATTTAATTTCCAAAAGACCTCAGAGGCTATCCGCCATTCCAAACTAATTTGGGAATCTTTAAGAATATAACAGCCAAACTAGTCAATTTAGATCCTGAAATAAATTCAGGATGACAGGGGTAAGTGATTCAATTGCACATTCACAGGCTTAGGTCATTCCGAATTTATTTCGGAATCTATTCTTTGAAATTTGGAGTCTCCAAATGTAATTTGTTAGTCTCAATCTATGTTTGATTGGCATCCAGATCCTGAAATAAATTCAGGATGACAGGGGTAAGTGATTTAGGACGAATTGCAAATGGTAAGCTGACAAATTAGTTAACGTAAAAAGGGCTGAATGTTTCCATTCAGCCCTTTCGCTATTCTTAATTTTTGATACGCTTACTGCAACATCAAAGGCTCTATTTCAACTCCTG
>JBLHRE010000033.1:0-13627 GCA_047625765.1 Flavobacteriales bacterium | reverse complement strand
TAAATTAGATTGTGATGACGATACCCTTTTAATTAAAGTAGAGCCAATTGGCCCAACTTGTCATAAAGGAACAACATCTTGTTTTGCCGAAGAAACACCAAAAGGGTTTTTATATGAATTAGAGCAAACTATAAACCAAAAGATAGATTCTAATGATGATACCTCTTATACCAACCAACTATATAGAGCAGGAATAAACAAAGTAGCTCAAAAAGTGGGAGAAGAAGCTGTAGAATTAGTTATTGAGGCCAAAGACAATGATGCTGATTTATTTAAAAATGAAGCTGCAGACTTGCTATATCACTATCTAGTTTTGTTAAAAGCTAAAGGATTTACTTTAAACAATATTGAGACAGTTTTAAAAAATAGAGCAAAAAGCAAATAATCGAGTAGACAGATCCGACTAAAATAGTCCATTGCACCTCCCTGTTAGCTCGGATCTACTTGCTGGTAGACCGGTTTGCAGTGGGTGTGGCCATTACATTGCTTCTAGTAGACATGGAACATTTAGGAATACCTTCCCAAAGTGAAAACTCCTCGTCTACACCTTTGTGGATATTCTCTACTTTCATAATGGGCTATAATCCTACTGGAAAACTATCCGTAACGTAGAAATTACAGTTAACAGAATTCGCGAATTCCGCTGAGCGCCATTGCTCTGTAAAAGCAATACATACTTACAGAGGCATCCCTTGGTAAGTATAAATACCCTTTTGGATAATTCCTGCTGAATCTACTGTTTCGATTATTCTATTTATCATGAAGATTTGATGTTGCAATGATATGCTTACTTATCCCATTTAATAACAGAAGAACCTAGCATTGCACAATGGTGTTTGGTACCACATTGGTTTAAATATATTGAGCAAGCCACAGAAATGCACGCCAAAACCCTCAATGCAAAATCGGCAATTTTTGTTCGAGAAGCCTTCTTTTGTAAAAGCTGCAGAAAGCCAACATTGCTTGACTTTTTCTGCTGGCTTTAAGCATTTCAGGATCAAAGTGGCGATAAAACCCCAAAAAAGTGTTGCCATAATCACCACAGAGACCAATCCACTAATGTCTGAAATATACAATATCAAAAAACGCATACCTGTAATTTTAAACGTAGCTCAAGGTGTTTTGTGGCTAAAAGGGAGCAATGAGCCGCAATTGGCAAAAGACATACTTAAACCCTGCCCAAACGACCGGACAAAGGCAATATAACACACATAAAAAAATAAGCCAGAATCCATTCTAGCTTATTTTTATCCTATTCCAGGTTCTTTGTTCTAACTACTTATTTTATCACCTTCCATTTTACCTTCACTAAGCGCCAATACAATTCCATCTGACAAGCCAATTTTAGGCACAAAAATCTTAGAGATTTTACTGCCTTGCATCACGCGTTTAAAAATAGCGCCTGCCGGAATAATAACATCGGCTCTATCTACTTTTAATCCATATTCTCGCATCCGTTCTTCCATAGTCATATTGCTAAGCTGGTCTATCAAACAAATCATTTTGCTACAGGCAAGCATTTTGGTTTCTTGATTCCCTACCAACTTCATGATTTTGGTAATATTACCTCCAGATCCCAGTCCTATTAATTCTTTTCCTTTGGCATAATGCTTTATCCAGGCATCCAATCTTTTCCATTCGTTGAGATCTACCTTTTCTTGTAACATACGCACCGTTCCTAACTGAAACGATTCCGATTCTACACATTTACCCTTTATTAAAATAGACAGTTCTGTGCTTCCTCCGCCAACATCACAATAGAGGTAATTTTTAGAAATATCAAAATCTTGGCTTTTAAAGGTAGATCGAATCAGTTCCGCTTCTTTTACTCCAGAAATTAATTTTATTGCAACATCAGATTTTTCTTGAACCAACTTTAGCACTTCGGCTACATTGCTTGCTTCGCGCATTGCAGAGGTTGCACAAGCCTTGTAACTACTTACCCCATACAATTCTATTAAATATTTAAAAGAGAGCATAGATTTGATTAAATCTTGCTTTTGTCCAGAGCTTATTACTCCTGATGAAAATACCGTAGCCCCCAAACGCAACGGCACTCGAACCAATAACATTTTCTTTACGCCCTTAGACAGTTTTGACTCATCTTCGCACACCTCGCCTATCAAAAGGCGTAGCGCATTAGAACCTATATCTATAGCTGCATATTTCATCAACCCAAAAATAACGCATAGAAACAATAAACAAGCATATTTAAATAAAAAAGGCTGCCTCTAAATATAGAGACAGCCTTTAAACAAGGTATTTACTCCTTTGTTAAAGTTTCACTATTCTGTCCAATTGAATCCCATTTTCGTTGATAATTTCAAGTAAATAGATCCCAGATGTCAATACCGATAAATCCAAAACCATGGACTCATCTTCCAAGATGGTGTTCATTAAAACCTGTCCTTTGAAATTAAAAACACGAACTGCAGAACCAACTAATCCAGCAATAGTTATTGTTCCATTAGTCGGGTTTGGATACGCTCCAATGGTTTCTTTTCCTTTTTCATCGATATTTACATTGTCGATATTTAGGCTGTGAAAACTAATCGTACCGGACACTTCATTACTCACCATTAAAAAATTTTCTCCTGTGTGACTTTCTGATGCTGGTATAAACTGCAAACCTTCTGGACCGATGTCTGTCATGGTGCCATTCGTGTAATCGTAACTGTTGATGAAAGTTACGAAGGTTGGTGCCAATGGATTACTTACATTATACACCAACACACCTCCTTGTCTTTCCAGACCGATAAACGCCAGCGTATTCCCTCCGACTATTCCTATGCAAACTGACTCTGGCTCAGGTCCTTTGTCGTCACTTCGCTTGTCTTTTTCATCAGCTAATCCATCATTGCAATTGAAAAAATCAGAGTAATTAGCGGCAAAATACTGTTCGATGGCATCTCCTGAGTCCCATAACAAGTCTCCATTATCGTCCCAAATACTAAAGGATCGTGCCCCGTAGCTATAGATTTGCTCCACTTGATTATCTGCATTTAAGTCTCCAATTACATCCTTTGTGAAAGTTTTCAGTCGCCCCAAGGCTTCTCTCTTTTGTAACGAATCACCAGTAGCATAAACGGAAACATCCAAATCTAAATCCTCCACACGCGTTTCTGAAGAATATCCATCATAATCTCTACCATCACCTTCGTTCGCTGTTATAATGTAGTCGTTTCCATTAGCTTCATACATGGCTATGGCATCAGGTTGGTATACACCCAATACATTCCAGGTTTGGATGTTGATTATTCCATCTTTGTCGGAGGCATCAAAGCCATTTCCAGGCACAGAGTGGTCTTTGAAACCCAAACCTTTGTAGGAGCTAATACTGTTCGTTGTAAGGTCAATTATTACGAAAACATTGCTTTCCTGACAGATTACGACTGCCTTGGTTTCATCAGCATTAAAAGCAATGTATTCTGGCTCTAAATCCTGTGACCAAGCAGTTCCTGGTTTTCTAATCGACCCAGGTATGTTGATTGGAGCATTGCTGAACCCAAGCGTGGTCACATTCGAGGCAACGATATCGACACCATTGGATAAGTCAATAATGGCTATAGAACCTTCAGGGTCGATGGTGTATTCATCGTTGGGCTCACCTTCACAGGCCACCAACAGCTTTTTTGTCAGTGGAGCATAGGTAATCATGTCTGGCAAAAAGCCGACTTTTACAGAAGCAACGAATGTCCCATTCACATCGTATATAACCACCGAACCACTATCTGTTTTTACGTATGCTTCAATCGCTGCAGCAAAGTATCCATTGTTTAAACTCACCAAGCTGTTGACACCGCCCCCGTAACTCAACACATCCAATTGGTTGATCCGAACTGGAGCGTTTATGTCGCTCAAGTCGATAATGTCTATTGAGTCTACCGCTGAATTCGTAGTGAATATGCGCTTGGTTGTTTGATCGTAGGTGCTGATTTCGCATGCGTCTTCTCGACCATCTGTGAATCTTCCTAGTTCGTTCACAAGGATGTTCTGGGCAAACAAACTTCCAGTTAGGAACAAGGCATTCAAGAGTAAAATTTTCTTCATCTGATTTATTTTTTGTTGATTCAAAATTCATCAGATTCTAAGGGAAAAAGGTTACTCTAGTGATAAGCTATCTTTAACTAATTGTAAAGAGATTATTTAAATGTTATGGATCCATGGTTTTGAAAAACCACTCCATACATACTTTCTATTAAAAAGAATCAGAAATCAAAGAAGACAAAGCCAAGTAAAACAAAAAACCCTGTCTTGACAAAGTCAAAACAGGGTTTTTAAGTATCCTGTTTTACAATTCTGAAATCAGAATGATCAAGCAACAAAAAAAGGCTGCCTCCAAATATAGAGACAGCCTTTACAATAAAATCAAACCCGTTTAGGCATTATCTGCCATAACATAATATCTGGGGTCATCTATTTGTTCTGTAATTACAGCCTCTAATTCTGGATTGGCCTTTTTAATTAAGACTTTACAGTCTGCACTTAGGTGAGACAATACAACCACTTTACCTACTTTTTGATATTTATCTACCAAATTGGTAATGGCCTCTACTCCCGAATGGTCTGAAACCTTAGATTCTATAAAATCAATTTCTATAAGTTCGGGATCGTTGGCTACATCGAATTTTGTCATAAAACTGGTGGTTGAACCAAAGAACAATGGACCCCATATTTCGTAAACCTTAGTACCATCGGATTTTACGTGTTTGCGTGCACGGATACGTTTTGCATTTTCCCAGCTAAATACCAATGCCGAGATAATTACCCCAACAAATACCGCAATTGCCAAATCGAAAATTACTGTAACAGCAGATACAATAATCAAAACAAAAGCATCTGATTTTGGTATTTTTCTAAGAATACGAATACTAGACCAAGCAAAGGTTTCTATTACCATCATAAACATAACTCCTATCAAAGCAGCAATTGGAACTTGCTCTATGTACTTATCTGTAAACAAGACAAAAGACAATAAGGTAACGGCCATCATTATTCCAGAAAGCCTTCCTCTACCCCCTGCATTGATATTAATTACAGTTTGGCCAATCATACCACAACCACCTGTACCACCAAACAAACCACTTACAATATTTCCGGCACCTTGTGCAACACATTCCCTATTCCCTCTACCTTTAGTTTCAGTTAAATCATCCACCAAATTCATGGTCATTAAGGTTTCTATTAAACCTACCGATGCTGCTAAAAAGGCAAAGGGAAGAATAAACATTAAGGTTTCTAGATTTATAGGTAAGTTGTGCCAAAGGTCTGTATTGGGTGTCGGAAACTCTCCTTTCAAACCCGTTCCGCCACCTTCTATAATATAAGAGCCAACGGTGCTTACATCCATTCCTCCAATAACTACAATTCCGGTAGTCACCAATATTGCTGTTAATGCAGCTGGAACCTTGGTTGTTAATTTAGGCAACAACCAAATTATTGCCATGGTTAATCCTACCAAACCAAGCATTACCATTAGTTCCGATCCTACCATTGGAATATTGATGTAGGTCTTTAGTCCATCAGCAGCTATGCTTAATTCTTTGTGCGAAAACATACGCACTTGCGCCAAGAAAATAACAATGGCCAATCCGTTTACAAATCCTAACATTACAGGATGCGGAATCAATCGCACAAATTTTCCCAACTTCAAAGTTCCGGCTAAGACCTGTATCAAACCCATTAGAATAACTGTGGCTAGCAAATAGAAATAGCCCATATTATCTACTGGAGTATCGAACAACAAGCCTCTAGAATGTCCTTCTGATATTAGACTTACAAAGATTACTGCAACGGCACCTGCAGCTCCAGAAATCAATCCTGGTCTACCTCCAAAAATGGCCGTTATTAATCCCACAATAAATGCCCCAGATAGGGCAACCAATGGGTCGATTTGCGCCACAAAGGCAAATGCCACTACTTCAGGAATCATTGCCAAGGCAACGGTTAATCCTGCAAGAATATCATCTTTTGGATTTGCTACTGATTTGCGAATCAATTGAAAGAAGGCCATAAATATGCTTTTTAAAGGCCGCAAAAATACACATTCGAAAAGGTTTTGCCCATTAAAGAAAGACTTATAAATCTAGGATTTAAGCATATCACTTAATGGTTCTCCTCCTTTAATTCCAAAATCCAATGTGCGTATTGGGAACGGAATTGTAACACCATTCGCATCGAAAGCAAGCTTTAATTCCTTTATTGCCAGAGACCTAACGTTTAAATAATGAGATTGCGATGGGTCGTTTAACCAAATAGATACTTGAAAATTGATGGAACTATCGCCAAATCCTTCGTAAAAGAAGAAGGGCGTATGCTCTCCTTCTTTAATAATTCCCTCTAAGCCTCGAACAGTTACCAATACCAAATCTTCGACCTTTTCTAAGTCATCGCCATAGCTGATACCACACTTTAGGTCAATTCTTCGCATTCCAGTAATCGTGTAATTCTTAAATGGATTTTGAAAAATCATTCGGTTAGGAACCTGTATATTTTGTCCCTGTGGAGAGATAATAGTCGTGGATCGTAACCCTATATGCTCTACGGTTCCAATATAGCCGTGCGCCTCAATCATATCACCTTCATTCATCGGACTATCAAAAGCCAAAATAACCCCCGAAATCATATTTGCAGCAATTTCTTGAAAAGCAAAACCCAATGCCAATCCCAATACTCCAATACCGGCTAAAAGAGAAGTTACTGCTTTACCTAAATCTAAAATCTCTAGCGATACAAAAAGCCCTAAGGTGCTAATAGTAAAGCCCATTAAGGCCACCAAAAGGTTGACTAATGAAACCCCGAAATTGTATCGTTCTAAAACCTTTTTTAATCCCTTTTTAGAAATCTTAGCCAATATGACGAATCCTATAAAACATAGAATAGCAAGTAAAAAATTTGGAACATGGGCTACAATACTTTCTCCCCAAGCGTCCAATTTTTCGTTAATGACCTCTATTGTTTTGTCAAAACTTTCCATAATTCTATATCTTTCTTAAATCTATCAATAATTATCACATAATTCCATAACGGAATGTAAAACACAAACTTCCATTATCTCGGGTCTTTTGTTTTATAAAAGCACCGATATTTAGCATGCCTAGCGAAAAGTAATTACCCATTATAACCGATTCTCCTAGGCGTACATGTTGGTATTCGTAAAGCATTATTGGCCGTATTACGATATTCGAAAGAAGCGTTCTCGCCAATAACACACTAGTTGTTTGCTCCACTTAGAAGCGAATAGGCAATAGCTCCGTACGATTTCCTTTTATTATCTTGTTTCAAAAGAACACCAAAGGTAATCTCGTTTTCTAACCAAGACCCTGCGCTTAATCTGAAATTATTTTCTGTGATTTCTTGTCCTAATAGACCTCTATAATTCAAGCCCTCGTACAGCCATTTTGCCAATTCGGGATTGACTCCAATTGCTGAAAAAGCAACTATAAAATCAGTATGGATAACAATAATAAATTTCCTAAAATCCACCATGATTGATAGCTAGCCCATGATGTCTCTAAAATGGGTCCTTATGCTTTGTGCATTGTTGTAATGGTAAAATAACACCTCCATCATCTCCATTTTTTTGTGGTCCACTACTTGGCCTAATTGGTAGGTTCGTCATTTAATGATCTACCCAAAGACGAAATCATACCTCCCTCTTTTATTTACAAATAATTGTTATCGATATACGTATGCAGTCAAAGAAACCTAGCATCCTATTGCTAGGGTGTTCCATAAATATTTGCAGAGTTTATGTCTCTTCCGTCTATGCCCAAAAAAAGAGATAATGCAATTCCCATTCGTTTTTATCCATACATCAAAATCGAACCAATCAAAAGCAGTATTATCAAAGACAATGTACCATCAACCCAAAATATTTGTTTCAGTTTTTATCAATAACAAAAACTGTTCTTCTATTTAAAGCCCTTCCCTTATCTGTGGCATTAGAGTCTATGGCTTTGCTTGCTCCATACCCCTTAAACTTAAGTCTATTGCTTGCCACACCTGTTGTTTTTAATTGATCCATTACGGCCTTTGCACGGTTTTTCGAAAGGATTAAGTTTTTCTCTTCGCCTCCAACGTTATCGGTATGCCCCTCTATGGATACATGAATGTTAGTATTAGAAATTAAATAGGTGCCAAAGGCAGATATTTCGGCAATCGATGCCCTATTCAAAGCATACGAATCTGTGCTAAATCGAATATTTTTTAAGGGATAACTATCGCCCACCGCTACCTTTTCTAATATAGTTTCAACATCTACAACGCCCACTCCTTCTAGGGTTTCGTAATTGATATACTGCGAATTAAATGCATAGCCCTTTCTAGCAATTGTGATAATATAATCCGGGCTTTCTTCTTTACTTAAAATAGCCAAATAATCCCCGGAAATGGAATCTATTTCCAAATCTTTAGATTCGTTAGTCGTTAAATTTTTTAATGTGATTTTAGGCATAATAGAAGGATTATCTACCCTACCCCTTACCATAAATACAGCTTTGGGTTGTGCTTCTTTGTATAAGGAAAAGCGATATAAATCCCATCCTCCGTTGCCTTGTAATTGATTACTCGCAAAAAACGCATCCTTACCGCTAAGGCTAACAAAAAGACCTAATTCGTCTGCTTTTGTATTTATAGGATAACCCAAATTTAAGCGTGTAGAATCATTCAGGTTGTATTTATAAATATCATAATTACCCAAGCCAAAATGGCCTTGCGATGCAAAATATAAGGTTTGGCTATCGCTATGAATAAAAGGTGCCTTGTCGTCTTTATTGGTATTTACCTTTGGACCCAAATTTTCTAGCTTTCCAAAAATACCATTTGCAGCCTTGCTGGTTCTGTAAATATCCAAGCCTCCCTCTCCTCCTGCTCTGCTACTTACAAAATACAGGGTCTTTCCGTCAGCAGAAATAGAGGGTTGCGACTCCCACGAATATCTATCATTAATAGGCGAAGGCAAACGTTTTAAATCGGTCCAATTTCCCAGTTTTTTATGTGCATAGAAAATATCACAGTTCAAACCACCTGCTCCCATTGCTTCGCAAATGGTAAGATACATTTCGGTATTGGTTGCTGTTAAACTGGGGCCACCTTCGTTATTATTCCTATTAAAAGGATATTCCATGGCTGCCCCAAAATTGAACAATGAATCTTCCAAAGTACTGAGTGTAAATTCTTCTACTGTGGTAGCTGTTAATTGTGATCGGCCTTGCTTTTGATAACGCCTGGTAAAATAAACCTGACGTTCGTCTGCAGTAATACAAGCCAAATACTCATCGTCTTTTGTAGAAATACCCTGCAATGGTTTGGGTTGATAAGGTACTGGATGCTCATACCAATGTTTCAATTGCTTCTCTTGATCCAATAAGGTTTGTGCTTTGGCATGGTCTTTTTTGGATAGATACCTTTCTAAAGATTCTATGGCTAGCGAATGCTGCTTCAACTTTACTGCAAGCTCTCCTATTTTAAAATAAATATCGCTGCTATAATTCTCGCAAATTGCAACAAGGTTTTTATAACATTTTAATGCCGAACGGTCATTCCCCAATCGCGCAAAAAGATCACCCAGTGCAGCAATAGCTTCTAAATTCGAAGTATCCTGCGCTATGGCTTGTTGCATTAAGCTGTTAGCCGATTTCAAATCTCCATCAGCCAAATCATCTTGTGCCTCAAAAAAAGTTTTCATCGATTTTTTAGACACTTTGGGTTCGCAATTGTCTTGTGCCGATGCGAAAAAAGCCAGCAAAATTGCGGCTATTGTCAAACAATATCTAAGATGTAATCTATGGAGTTTCATATATGTTTACGACTCTTCTTCTTTAACGTAATTAAGTTCCCCTTCACTATGTGCAATAATAGATGATACCGTAGCATCGCCCGTAACATTTACAACAGTACGGCACATGTCTAATATTCTATCTACCGGAAAAATAATTGCAATCCATGCGGGGTTTAATCCAACAGACTCTAATACTATAATTAACATTACCAATCCTGCACTTGGTACAGCTGCAGCTCCAATAGAAGCCAATGTTGCTGTCAATACAATGGTAAGTTGCTGTGTTAAATCCAAATCAACCATATGCATTTGCGCTAAAAATATTACAGCAATGGCTTGGTATAAACTGGTTCCGTCCATATTAACAGTTGCACCAATAGGCAGTACAAAACTGGTAATACGTTTGCTCACTTTTAAGTTATCGTTTACGCATTCCATAGTTACAGGTAATGTAGCAGCGGACGAACTTGTAGAAAATGCCAACATTTGTGCTGGCCCAATGCCTTTAAAGAACTGCGTATAGGGAATCTTTCTTACAATCAATTTCATTAGACTTGGATACAATACAAATACCATTAAGGCCAGACCTAATGCCACGTACAACGAATACCAACCTAGGCCTTTAAAAATTTCGACAACTGCTGCGGGGTTATCTCCAGCCATTTCTGACATCTTACCTGCGAGTAATGCAAAAACAAAGAAAGGAGCTCCTTTCATTACCACATCAACCATCATCAAGAAAATTTCATTCATACCTTCTATAAATCCAACTACATAAACGGTTTTTTCTGCTGGAATCATTAACATTACAACACCAAAGAAAATAGCAAACACAATAATCTGTAGCATTAACCCATTATTAGAAAGAGACAAGAAAATATTACTTGGCACCATATCGACTACCACACTTAAAGGGCCTGCATCTTTGGTTTTCTTTGCGACTTCTATCTTAGACTTTACTTTAGCACCTGCTTCTTGCGATGATAAATCTCCTGATATTTTAGCTACACGATTGGCGTATTGCGTTTGGCAAGAAAAACACTTCCCATCTTTTAATGGAACACCTGCATCCTTTGCCCACAGTTCGTATGCAATACGATTATCTATTCTAGTATCTTCGGCAATGGCTTCTCCTGGCTTAAGTACATTAACAATAGTTAGTCCCAAACTAACTGCAAACAAGGTGGTAATAAGATATAAACCCAAGGTTTTTACACCCATTCTACCCAAGTTAGAAACATCGGACAAGCCCATAATTCCTTTAATAATGCTAAACAATACCAAGGGAATTGCTATCAACTTTAAGGCATTTATAAAAATAGTCCCCCAAGGAGCAATCCAATCTCCAGTAAAATCACTCCAACCAAAATAACTGCTCAAAAAGGCCCAAATAATACCTAATACCAGTCCAATAATTATTTTCCAGTGTAATGCTAATTTCTTCATGCTATTATTTTACCATTGACTAATTTTCTGCTCTAAATAAGCATTGAACAATACCATTGCAGCCATTGCTTCTACTATGGGTACTGCTCTTGGAACAACACAAGGGTCGTGCCTGCCTTTTCCTTCGGCAATCACTTTATCCCCATTAATATCTATACTTTCTTGTTTCTGAATTATGGTAGCGACAGGCTTAAAAGCCACATCAAAATAAATGGGCATTCCATTAGATATTCCGCCCTGTATACCTCCAGAGTAATTGGTTTTGGTGGATACTTGATTTCCCTCTGTCATAAAAATGTCATTATGTTCCGACCCTTTCATACTTACGCCAGAAAACCCCGATCCATATTGAAACCCTTTTGCCGCATTTATACCCAGCATGGCTGATCCTAATTGTGCATGTAATTTCTCGAAAACAGGCTCACCCCAACCGGTTGGGACACCAGAAATATAGGCACTAACCACACCACCAATGGTGTCGCCTTCTTTCTTAATTCCCTTGATACATGCTATCATTTTCGAAGCCAATTCCAAATCCGGACAGCGTACTTCAGTTTCTTCAGTTTTAGAAAAATCTAATTTATTGTACTCTTTCTCTACCCTTAAATCCCCTACCCCAGAAACAAAGGCATTAATTTTTACGCCCAACTGGCTCAAGTACTGCTGGGCTATTGCTCCTGCAACAACTCGAATCGCTGTTTCTCTGGCCGATGCTCTTCCTCCTCCTCTATAATCCCTGTTCCCATATTTTTCTTGATAGGTGAAATCGGCATGAGACGGACGAAATACATCTTTGATGTGATCGTAGTCTTTGGATTTTTGGTCTTGATTGTAAATAACAAAACCAATAGGCGTACCTGTTGTTTTGCCTTCGAACAATCCCGAACGGAACGTTACTTTATCTGCTTCGCTTCTTTGTGTAACAATGGCAGACTGGCCAGGCTTTCTTCTATCTAATGCTGCCTGAATCAACTCTAAATCTAATTCGAATCCTGCAGGGCATCCATCGACAATACCTCCAATGACTTTACCATGAGACTCGCCAAACGAACTTAGTTTAAAAAATTTTCCAAAAGTGTTTCCAGACATAGCCGTAAAGGTATTTAAATGCTTGAGATTGATATCATTTCAAAAGTGCAGAAATCAACAATAAGATATTTACAGATAAAAGGCACTTAAAGCGTAATAATAAGTACATCATTTTGTTTCTTCGTAGAGATGGAAACACTGCTGATAAAAAATATAGGGGAACTGATTTTATGTGAATCAAATCCTCCCAAACGCAAGGAAGGCAAAGCTTTGTCTAAACTGAACACTTTAAAAAACGCCTTTATTATATGTAAGGATGAGCGCATACTAGATTACGGTTCTATGGAAGAAATCCCTGAAACATATTTAGATTGTGCCCAACAAATTGATGCTGCTGGTCGTCTGGTTTTTCCTTCATGGGTGGATTCTCACTCACATTTGGTATTTGCAGGCACAAGAGAGAAGGAGTTTGCAGACCGAATAAAAGGTCTGTCTTACGAAGAAATTGCAGCGCGTGGCGGTGGAATTTTAAATTCTGCTGACAGATTGGGGCAAGCAACAGAAGACGCACTGTTTGAAACTGCAAAAACTCGATTACGTGAAGTAATTGAAATGGGAACAGGTGCTATTGAAATTAAAAGTGGTTATGGACTAAGTGTTGAAAACGAACTTAAAATTCTTCGGGTAGTAAAACGATTGAAAGCCTTGAATTGGATTCCAATAAAAGCAACTTTTTTAGGAGCGCATGCCATTCCCGCTATGTATAAAGACAATAAAAAAGGCTATTTAGATTTGTGTATTAACGAAATGTTGCCCAAAATAGCCAAAGAAGGTTTGGCCGATTATATTGATGCTTTTTGCGAAAAAGGATATTTTTCTGTGGAGGACACAGTTGCTATTATGAAAGCTGGGCAAAAATACGGAATGCAAGCAAAGATACATGTCAACCAGTTCAATGTTCTAAGAGGTATTGAAGCTTGTGTAAAACACCATGCACGCTCTGTCGATCATTTAGAAGAATTGAGCGACCAAGATATTGAAGCTTTAAAAGGCGCAGAAACCATTGCAACCCTTCTACCTTCTTGTTCCCTTTTCCTTAGTATTCCATACGCACCAGCTAGAAGATTAATAGATGCTGGACTTTCTGTTGCCTTAGCAACCGATTACAATCCGGGCTCTACTCCTTCTGGCAATATGAATTTGGTTGTTGCCTTGGCTTGTATCAAACAACGTATGTTGCCAGAAGAAGCTATTCAAGCAGCTACATTAAATGGGGCTTATGCCATTCATTTAGAAGATGAGTTAGGATCTATCACTAAAGGAAAAAGAGCCAATTTATTTATCACCAAGCCAATGGAATCTTATACCTAT
>JBLHRE010000032.1:0-14054 GCA_047625765.1 Flavobacteriales bacterium | reverse complement strand
TAGTCCATCATAGTCTAAATTAGAAGCCACTTTATCTAAGGGGATGTGCCCGGTCAGGGTACCAACCGTAACATTTTCTGAGTACATTAACATCAATGCTTCTCCTTCGAAACGTTGGCTTAAATATTCAGTGTGGCCTGGGAAATTAAAGTCCTTTGATTGGATTGTGTCCTTATTTATAGGGGCAGTAACTAAAGCATCGGCATGCTTATCTTCTATCGCTTTACAGGCGGCATCTAAAGATTGAAAAGCTGCGGCACCACCGCTTGGTGTAGGCACTCCTAATTCTACTTCAATCTCTTTATCAACACTGTTCACCAAATTTACCTTTCCAGGAATAGCCTCTTCTGCAGATTTTATGGTCTGATATTGGAAATTTTGTAGCGCCAATTCTTTTCTGTGAAAAGACAGAATTTTACTAGACCCAAAAATAATTGGGGTGCATAAATCTAACATTCTAGCATCGGAGAAAGTTTTCATAATTACTTCTAAACCGATACCATTTGTGTCGCCAATACTAATGGCAATTCTTGGAATTATTTTATCTAATGTCTTAGACATTTGACTTGCGTGTTAAGTATTCAAATAATAAACGAACTCCTACTCCGGTGCCTCCTAAAGGCTTATAAGGTTCTGGTTTCTGTATGTATGCAGATCCTGCAATGTCGAGATGCATAAAAGGGTAATTAGTAAAATGTTTTAAAAATTTACCAGCGGTTATAGCTCCTCCAACAGGACCACCAAGATTTTTAATGTCGGCAATATCAGACTTTATAAGTTCATCATAATCTTCCCAGAAAGGAAATGGAGCAAGTCTTTCATGTGTTTTATTACCGCAATCTTTTAATAGTGCTTCCTCTTTCTCCTCAAAATCGCCCATAGAAACAATACCAAATGAGCCAATTGCATAAGCCGCTGCCCCGGTTAGCGTTGCTAGATTAATGACACTTTCTGGGTTTAAGGATTTAGCATAACTCAATGCATCAGCCAGAATCATTCTACCTTCGGCATCGGTATTTAAAACTTCTACTGTAGTGCCATCGTGCATGGTAATAACATCACCTGGGGCATATGCGTCTAATCCAGGTCTGTTTTCGGTTGCGGGAATTAATCCAATAACATGGATTGGAAGCTTTTCATTAGCAATAGCTTCCATAAGCCCTGCAACAGTTGCAGCGCCACCCATGTCACTTTTCATTATGTCCATGGAGTTTGCGGTAGGCTTTAAACTAAGTCCTCCGGTATCGTAAACAACACCTTTCCCAACAAAAATATAAGGTTTACTATTGGTAGCGTTTGCAGGTTTCCACTCTAAAATGTTAAAGGTAGGATGGTTTGGTGCACCTTTATTTACAGCCAATAAGCCGCCCATTTTTTCTTTTTGGATTCTCTCTTTCCCCCAAACTTCTAAACTGAAGCCCGAATTATCAGAGCTCTTTTTTATTTCAGTACTCAATTGCTCTGCGGTTAAAAAAGACAAGGGTTCATTTACCAAATCTCTAGCATAACAAACCGATGCAGCAAGATGAGATAGGGTTTTTGCTTTTTGAGAATCTCCTTTAATCCAAACACAATTCGTTAAAGTATTTGCTTTTGGATCTGATTTATATTTCAGGAATTGATAGTTGTTAAGGTATAAGCCTTCAATAAATGCTAATGTAATTTCAGTATCGCAAATTGCTTCAATGGAAATTTCATCCATTTTTTCTGCATTGCAAAAGCTACATAATTTGCTTCCAGCATTGCGCGATTTATTTAAAAACAGGTAGGTGTTGTCCTTGTTAGACGTCTCTAAAAATACAAGCGTTATACTGCTATCGAACCGATTTAGAAAAACTTGATTTTGTGATTGATCTAAACAATTAGAAAGGTATTTCTTCTCATTTGTTTCCAACAGATTATGCTGTAGTAAATCCGTTTTAGAATCGCTAATGATGATATGATGTTTGGCCTTGAATCCAACCTTTTCTATTCTAATCTTCATCCTTTAATTTTTGTACTTTTGAGGTTCGTAAAACTATAGATTTTTCAATGAATATAGATACTCTATTAGCACGTGCTTTAGACTTTGAATTTTTGACTGCTGAAGAAGGTCAATTTTTATTTGAAAACGCACCCACAAACGATTTGGCTTATGTTGCAAATGAAATGCGAAAAAAGCATAAGCAAAGCAACAAGGTTACTTGGATTATTGATCGCAATGTAAATACTACTAATGTGTGTATTGCAAACTGTAAGTTTTGTAACTTTTTTAGAGTTCCAGGACATGCAGAAAGCTACATTACAAGTATGGCAACCTACAGAACCAAAATTGAAGAGACTTTCAGGTTTGGAGGAGAGCAATTATTGCTTCAAGGTGGACATCACCCTGATTTAAGCCTTGATTATTATTGTAAGCTTTTTACAGACTTAAAGGCTGAATACCCAAATTTGAAATTGCATGCACTTGGGCCTCCAGAAATTGCACACATCTGCAAATTAGAAGGGAAATCGCATTTAGAGGTTTTACAGGCCTTGAAAGATGCGGGCATGGATAGTTTGCCAGGAGCTGGAGCGGAAATTTTAAATGACCGTGTACGTAGATTGATTTCTAAAGGAAAATGTACGGGTAAAGAGTGGTTGGATATAATGCGTGCTGCTCATAAGCTTGATATTACGACTTCTGCTACCATGATGTTTGGACATATCGAAACATTGGAAGAGCGTTTCGAGCATTTGGTTTTATTAAGAGAAGTGCAGGCAGAAAAACCAAAAGATTCGAAAGGATTCTTGGCTTTTATTCCTTGGCCTTTTCAGGACGATGGAACTTTATTGAAACGTTTGCGTGGAATTAAAAACGAAGTTACAGCAGACGAATACATTCGAATGATTGCTATTGGTAGAATTATGTTGCCAAACGTGCAAAACATCCAAGCTAGTTGGTTGACCGTAGGTAAGAAAACTGCTCAGGTTTGTTTACATTCTGGGGCCAATGATTTTGGATCGATAATGATTGAGGAAAATGTGGTTTCTGCTGCAGGAGCCCCACACAGATTTACGGCTAACGAAATTCAAGAAGCTATTAGCGAAGCTGGATTTGAACCTCAACTAAGAACACAACAGTACGCCTATAGAGATTTGCCAAAACATACAGAACAGCAAGTTATCGATTATTAAATATGGTATGATTAAAAGAGCCATCATAGTTTCATTATTACTGCTATTATCCTTTTGGGTACAAGCAACTCACAATCGTGCCGGAGAAATTAGTTTTCGGAACGTAGTGGGTTTGACTTATGAAATTACGGTGACTACTTACACCAAATATGGATCAGGTATTGCCAATAAGTGTTTTTTAGAAGTACAATGGGGCGATAATACTTCGGATAGTTTGAAGCGCGTAAACGGCCCTTTTGTGAATGGTTGTAATGATGGAGAGCAAATAAGCTCGAACATTTACAAAAATATTTATGTAGCTGCACACACTTACCCTTCTACAGGAGTATACCGAGTGTCTATGGCCGATCCAAATAGAAACGGTCAAATCATCAATATTCCCAATTCTATAGATGTTAGTTTTTATGTGGAAAGCATCATCGTAATAGATCCTTTTTTGGAAACCAACAATGGCCCTATTTTATTAAATCCTCCTATAGATGATGCCTGTGCGGGGCAGGTTTTTTATCATAACCCAGGAGCTTACGACCCAGATGGCGATAGCCTTTCGTATAGTTTAATTGCATGTAAAGAAGGAGATGTAAATGGTAATGGCAGAGACATACCCGGCTACAGTTTTCCTTCTGCTTCAAATTTCATAACAATAAATCCAGTAACTGGTGATTTGGTTTGGGATAGCCCAGAGTTATTAGGAGAGTATAATATTGCCATTGCCATAGAAGAGTGGAGGGATGGGGAAAAGATTGGTCGTGTAATTCGTGATATGCAGATAGATGTAAAAAACTGTAGCAATCGACCTCCATTTATAGACCCAATCCCTGATGTTTGTGTAAAGGCTGGGGATACAGTTAGAGTCGCCATTACGGGTTCCGATCCTGACAGTAACCCTGTTACCCTTTCTGCAACCGGAGGTCCTTTCGAATTGGTAAATGCCGCAACGTTTCCTCAAGAAGCAAGTGGTATTGGAACTGTTACGGCCGATTTTGTTTGGGCACCTTCTTGTAATGAAATCCAATTTAGAGATTATCAAGTTTCTGTAAAGATTACCGATTCCAATACAGGGGTTCCGTTGGTGTTTTATCGAACATTCAACATAAAAGTATTGGGGCCAGAAGTTACAGATGTAAGCGCTTTAGCAATTGGCAATACGATTCAAGTAAATTGGTCTAAACCCTCTTGTTCTAATTACACGGCTTTAAAGCTCTACCGTAAATCACAAAAAACGGTGTATTTTCCTGATTCCTGCGAAATAGGAATGCCTGCAAGTTTGGGTTTCGAAGAAATAGCCAGAATTCCAAAATCTTTAGGAGACACCATTTTCATGGATGATAACAATGGGCAAGGAATACAACCGGGAAATAATTTCTGTTACAGATTAGTGGCTATTTACCCAGATCAATCGGTTATAGAAGGAGTGGAAGGCTGTCTTTCGGAAGAGTCATGTGCTTTTATCAAAAAGTATTTACCCGTTATGACACAGGTAAGTATTACCAATACAGATTTGGTAACGGGGACAATTGACATAGAATGGTCTAGGCCAGACAGTATAGACACCTTATTGTATCCGGGCCCTTACGAGTATATAGTATTTGAATACGACAATGCTGGGACGAAATTAGAAATAGCTAAAACAAGCAATTTAGATGATACGGTAAGGACAGGTATTACAAGAAATACGGTTGATGCTCCATGGAGTTACGAAGTTGATTTCTACAACAGAACTCCTGGTAATGTTGTCTATTTAGGGACAAGTACAAGTGCCAGTAGTGTTTTTGTCAGCCCAATTGGACTGAATGAGGCGGTATTCCTGTCTTGGAGCGAATCGGTTCCTTGGAACAATAACCTTTATACTATTTATAGATATAATCCAGAATCAGGACTTTTCGAGATTATTGGGCAAACAGATAAGCAAAACTATAAAGACATAGGATTGATAAATGGCGACTCTTATTGCTATAAAATTGAAAGTGTAGGGGATTATAGTGCGCCAGAATACAAAACCCCACTATTAAATTGGTCGCAAGAAGTTTGTGCAATTGCAATTGATACTATTCCGCCATGTAGCCCGAATTTAACATTAGACAATCAGTGCGATGATGGGCGTATTATTTTTACATGGAATAGTTTGTATAACGAAGATTGCGATGATGATATCGCCAGTTTCGATCTTTACTATTCGGAAGATGGAATACAAGAATATCAGATATTAGTGACCTTTGGCAAGCAAGATACTAGCTTCGATTATTTGAATAGCATTTCTGTAGCAGGTTGTTATTTTATGACAGTAACAGATACAAACGGAAACACTAGTCAAGGTGGTAATGTTGTGTGTGTAGACAATTGTCCAATCTTCGAAATGCCAAATGTTTTTAGCCCTAACGGAGATGATAGAAATGATTTGCTTACGCCTATTCAATCGCGTTACATTGGCGATATAGATGTTAAGATATACGGACGATGGGGCAACTTGGTATTTGCTACAAGCGATCCTGAAATTAATTGGAATGGATTTGAGCAATCATCGAATAAACCTTGTACAGAAGGAGTTTACTATTACGTCTGTACTATTTTCGAACAACGCATAGAAGGACAACAAGAAGTAGTTGTTTCAGGTTTTGTGCACTTATTTAGATAATTCATGTTTACAGGAATAGTAGAGGCTTTAACAAAATTAGAAGCCAAAAAAAGCGAGGGGAGTAATTTGCATTTGACTTTCAGGTCTCCTTTTGACGAGCCATTTAAAATAGATCAAAGTGTGGCACACAATGGCGTATGCTTAACGGTAGTTTCCATTTCGGGAAAACTATATACGGTAACGGCTATCCAAGAAACTTTAGAGCGTACAAATATCGGCCAACTAGAAGTTGGTAATGTTGTAAACCTGGAGCGTTGTATGAAATTGGGCGAACGTTTAGACGGACATATAGTGCAGGGGCATGTAGATGCTCTTGGCAGATGTACTTATAAAGCTTCTAAAGATGGCAGTTGGATTTTCCGCATAGAGCATCCTACAAATCATCCATCTTATATCACTGTCTCAAAAGGATCAATTTGTATCAACGGTGTTAGCTTAACGGTTGTAGATTCGGGGCCAAACTATTTTACAGTAGCAATAATTCCTTACACGCACGAAAACACCAATTTGCATTATGTAAAGGCAGGTAATTATGTGAATTTAGAATTTGATATAGTCGGAAAATATCTTACGAAAATGCAAGTATTTGGATCTGAGGCATCAGAATAAAGTGTAAAAATTCCGCAGCAATTTTTCTTAAAACTTAAGGCAGGTTTTTCTTCTATAGAAACCGTCTAAAAATGCGTAATTTCGCGCCAGATGAAGAACATACGTAACTTTTGTATTATAGCGCACATCGACCATGGTAAGAGTACTTTGGCCGATCGCTTGTTAGATGCTACAGGGTCTGTGACAGACCGAGAAAAACAAGATCAATTGTTAGATACCATGGATCTTGAGCGTGAACGTGGAATTACCATTAAATCTCATGCCATTCAGATGGATTATGAGTTGAATGGGGAACAATACGTTTTGAACTTAATTGACACTCCAGGACACGTAGATTTTTCTTACGAAGTATCTAGATCTATCGCAGCTTGCGAAGGAGCATTGTTGATTGTTGATGCAGCTCAAGGTATTCAGGCACAAACAATTTCCAATCTTTATTTGGCATTAGAAAATGACTTGGAAATTATTCCAGTTCTAAATAAAATTGACCTTCCATCGGCCAATCCTGAAGTGGTAAAAGATCAAATTATCGATTTGATTGGATGCAAGGATGAAGATATTATTCCTGCATCAGCGAAAACGGGAGTTGGTATTGAAGAGATCTTGCATGCTATTATAGCTAGAGTTCCTGCTCCTAAGGGAGATCCAGAGGCACCTTTACAAGCAATGATTTTTGATTCTGTTTACAATCCGTTTAGAGGAGTTGAAGCATATTTCAGAGTTTTTAATGGCAAGATCAATAAGGGTGATAAGGTTAAATTCTTTAACACAGGAAAAGAATACGGAGCAGATGAAATTGGTGTATTGCGTTTAAAGCAAGAGCCAAGAAAAACCATCCATGCAGGTGATGTAGGATATATTATTTCGGGTATAAAAAATGCCAATGAAGTAAAAGGTGGAGATACCATTACTACAGTAGCAAATCCATGCGACAAGGCTATCGAAGGATTTGAAGATGTAAAACCAATGGTTTTTGCGGGTATTTACCCAGTAGATACCGATGAGTATGAAGAGCTTCGCTCTTCGATGGAAAAGTTGCAACTAAATGATGCTTCTTTAACATTCGAACCAGAATCTTCAGCCGCTCTAGGATTTGGTTTTCGATGTGGATTCTTAGGAATGCTACACATGGAGATTATCCAGGAACGATTGGAACGTGAATTTGATATGACTGTTATTACAACAGTACCTAACGTATCCTATTTCGCCTATTCCAAATCAAATCCAGAGGTACAGATTATTGTAAACAACCCTACAGATTTACCAGAGCCCAATCACTTAACCAAAGTGGAAGAGCCTTTTATTAAGGCACAGATTATTACCATGGCAGATTATGTTGGTGCGGTAATGGCTCTTTGTATTGAAAAAAGAGGGATACTTAAAAATCAAATTTATTTAACGCAAGACAGAGTTGAATTGAGTTTCGACATGCCTTTGGCAGAGATTGTATTTGATTTTTACGATAGATTAAAATCTGTTTCTAGAGGATATGCATCCTTTGATTATCAACCATTCGAATACCAAGAATCTAAGTTGGTTAAGGTTGATATTTTGTTGAACGGAGAAAGTGTTGATGCATTATCTGCCTTGATACATGCAGACAATGCACACACAATTGGTAAAAAGATTTGCTCCAAATTAAGAGAGTTAATCCCACGTCAGCAATTTGATATTGCTATACAGGCGGCCATAGGTGCAAAAGTTATTTCTAGAGAAACCGTAAAAGCCTTGCGTAAGGATGTAACCGCCAAATGTTATGGTGGTGATATTTCTAGAAAACGTAAACTTTTAGAGAAACAGAAAAAAGGAAAGAAAAGAATGCGTCAGGTAGGGAACGTAGAAATTCCGCAATCGGCATTTATGGCAGTTCTTAAATTGAACGATTAATATAGAAAAGCGCTTAGGAATAGGCGCTTTTTTTTGTACACAAGCTGTATTCTGAAATACAATATATTCTCATAAATTAGCAGCTCTCAAAAAAGATATGATGAAAGAAAAACTAGAACTTCTAGAAAATAAGATAGATGAGGCTTTAAAAGGCGGTGGTGAGAAGCGCATTGAATCACAACACAAGAAAAATAAATTAACTGCTCGCGAGCGTATTCATTTCTTTTTGGATGAAGGAAGTTTCGAGGAGATAGGAATGTTGGTTACCCACCGTTCTACTAATTTTGGTTTAGACAAACAGAAGTTTTTAGGCGATGGTGTGATTACTGGATTTGGAACGGTAAACGGAAGATTGATTTATGTCTTTGCTCAGGACTTTACCGTAATGGGTGGTTCTTTAGCCGAGGCACATGCGCAAAAGATTTGCCGTATTATGGATCTTGCTATTGAAAATGGTGCACCATGTATTGGATTGAACGATTCTGGTGGAGCCCGTATTCAGGAAGGAGTTGTTTCATTAGGTGGTTATGCTGATATCTTTTACAAGAATACAGTTGCTAGTGGGGTAATACCACAGATTTCTGCGATTATGGGGCCTTGTGCTGGTGGAGCTGTTTACTCTCCTGCATTAACGGATTTCATAATGATGGTAGAGCATTCTTCTTATATGTTTGTAACAGGGCCTAACGTTGTTAAAACGGTAACGCACGAAGAAGTTACAGCAGAGGAATTAGGAGGAGCAAATACACATGCTTCTAAATCTGGAGTTTCTCATTTTACTGCGAGTAACGAGATTGACATGATCAACAAGTTGAAAACCTTGTTAAGTTATGTTCCTCAGAACTGTGAAGAAAAAGCACCTGATTTGCCATTTGAATTTGGCAATGAAAAACGTGCAGCGTTAGACGATATAATGCCTCAGAACCCTAACCAACCTTATGATATTAAGGAGGTTATTGCTGAGGTTGTTGATAAAGAGAGTTTCTTTGAGGTACATAAAGATTACGCAGAGAATATTGTCTGTGGATTCGCAAGGTTAGGAGGTAAGTCTATTGGTGTTGTTGCCAATCAACCTTCGTTTTTAGCGGGAGTTTTAAACATAGAAGCATCTACAAAAGCAGCACGTTTTGTGCGTTTCTGCGACTGTTTCAATATTCCTTTATTGGTGTTCGAAGATGTTCCGGGATTCTTACCTGGTACCGATCAAGAATGGAATGGAATTATTACCCATGGAGCGAAATTGTTGTACGCTTTCTGTGAAGCTACTGTACCTAGAATTACGGTAATTACAAGAAAGGCTTACGGTGGAGCTTACGATGTAATGAACTCTAAGCATATTGGAGCCGATATGAACTTTGCTTGGCCAACGGCAGAAATTGCAGTGATGGGCGCTAAGGGAGCAGCCGAAATTATTTTCAAAAAGGAAATAGCCGAAGCAGAAGATTCTGACGCGAAGTGGAAAGAAAAAGAACAAGAGTATGCAGACTTATTTGCAAACCCTTACAATGCCGCTGCTAGAGGATATGTGGATGAGGTGATTCGCCCATCGGATACCAGAGAGAAGTTGATACGTTCTTTTGCCATGCTTAAGAATAAGGTGAAATACTTGCCACGTAAAAAGCATGGGAATATTCCTTTGTAAGAGATTAATAATTGAAATTTTAAAGAGGCGCGATTGATATCAATCGTGCCTCTTTTATTTATCTAATGTTGGATTTGTAATTTCTGAGAACTCAGTAGTTTTGATTCAGAATATACATTGATTTGGTAGATTCCATTGGGTATATCGGACAAGTTAATGTTGCTTTGATTGTGTTTTGAATTAGAAACACGTTTAGTTGTCTGACCCAAATTATTAATCAATTCAAATCTATCCCAAAAAGTATGTGCAACAGATATATTAATATAATCACTAGCAGGATTGGGGTAGATATTTAGTTTTTTCTCAGAGTCGTCCTCAATTCCAAAATCTGTTCGGTCACGACTTAGAATGACTGTTGCTTGATCACATGCACCAAGCATGTCACAAGCTTGATAACGAATAGTGTCATTCCAGGTATCTTCATATGGAAGGTACATTATCGTACCATCATATAGAAATGAAAAATCACCACCTCTAGGCTCTTCAATTAGCTCTACTTTAAGGTAGTCTCCATCAATAGCGTTGTCATTTAATAATACATTGAGGTGTACAATGCTGTCATCCGTAGTCCATGTGAAAGCATCATCCATAGCAACGGGCGCTTGGTTGGGAGTGTTCCATTTTTCTAAAGGGAATTTAGCGTTGTACAACAAGGTGTCATTTTCATTAGTAACTAGACTAAACCGACCAGTAATGTATACCTCATCGTTTCTGAGGAAATAACCACCCACTATGGCGAAGACATCCTCAAATTCACCATTCATGCCTGCAATCATTTTAAATCCATTATCAGGATTGTATTGCCATATGTATGTGGACAAGGCAATTATAACATTCCGAAGCTCCAAAAAGAATAAATCGCCTTTGTATTCTACAACTTCATCGATTGTTCCACTAATTTCTGGGATTCCAACCGGTGTCCAAATCAAGCCATTGTTTAATTTGAATATGTTGTTATGATTGTTGAATTGATCTGGATTTGGTCTTCCTGAGAAATACAATTCACCGTTATATTTAAATAACTGTCTTGGATTTTCAAATTCAGGAATGCTAAGGCCAACTTGCTCCCAACTGGTTCCATTCCATTTAGCTATTCTTGGAGGTGTCTCCACCTCAAAGGGCATGCCTTCATCAAACATGATGTAAACTTCTCCATCAATAACGGTTTGTTTTAGCGAATAAGTCCATTTGTCGGCATAAGTATTAGCGCCTAATTTTATTATTGATGTATCTACCCCGGTAATGAATAATAAATCAATAAGGTATTCATCACTATAAAAAAGTCTATGTAATTGAACTTCACTATTCCATTCTCCGAAGACTATCGTATTGGTAATATAATTTGTGTCTATACTTTTTACAAATTTGTCTCTATTTATCACAAAATCACTTTTGCCATTTTTGAAATCAAATTGGAGGATATCGTCTCCCTCCCGGTAGATGACAGTATCTGAATTTTGAATGTTCGGCCGGTAATTATTGTGCGGGTCAAATGATATCGGGATAGAGTTTTGGTAATTATTAAAGACTCTAAAATGAGGCACATTCGTTGAATTCATATAATAATTATAAGAATCTAATACACCTGTACGCAGAGGCCAAAGGAAACTTCGGACATCTAAGTAGTCTGTAGTCCTGCTCCATTCTTGGGCTTTCGCAAGAATGGAGAAGGACATCAAAACTACAAGAAATATGGGTTTTATGTGTTTCATTATTACTTGATGATTTGTATAATTTGTCTTTTTATAAGGGATTGGTTATTCAATAAATTAACAATAATTGATCCATTTGAGAACTTAGAAACATCTATGGTGTTTAAGGCTTGCTTGGATTGATACAACAGTTGGCCGTACATGTCGGTTATGATTACTTCGTCTAAATCATCCGTATTATTAATATGTATCGAAGAGTTGGCAGGATTTGGAAAGATTTGAATAGTGGATCCCTCACTAATTTTTCCTAAGGGGTTTTTTCCGCCATCAATTGGTAAACCTCGGCAAACAGTTACTGCGAAAATATCATAACTACAAATTACTGGTGTAGCCGGAGTACCAGTTAACCCGCCTAAATTTGTTGCAATTTCAAAATAGGCTCGCACCCTACCATAATAGGTCTTACAGCCTTCATTTAGATCTTCCCAACAAGCTCTATATTCATCAATTGCTCCATTAAGGGGGTCGTCTGAAGTGTACCTATACGGAGGAAATCCATTTTCATCCACCCAAATCAATTCCACCTTCGAGGAGGTAATGCTTATTCCAGTCAGTAAATTAAAAGCATCTAAAGCATAATTTATTGCAGAGATATAATCATCAGCCACGGGACTTAGAGTGTAATAGGAATTGGGTTGATTACAATAAAACCTAGGGTCCGATGGATTGGAAGGGATTAATGGTTCCGTTACATATTCGGTAGATTGGATTGGCAAAGTTCCATATAAGTTTTGGTTTACTTCCTCCGGGCTCGGGAGAACAAGTATCTGGAATGCTGAAGTAGCGGACTTGATGCCATTGTGTTCATATTGATAAGTTCCTGTATAGTGTCGTTTTTTTTCTAAAGTTTCGTTCCAATCTACATATGAAAATTCTTTTTGATAAGTGAACGTAGACAAGATGTCGTAATTTTTATATGTTATACCTTCAATTATATAAGAAGGAACGTTCTTATCTTCCCAGAGTATACTTTGTACCTCATCATCAAAACCGGAATAATCTCTAGGATCCAAAGTCATAAACGGTTCGCAGCTTGTTTTTACGATTACTGGAGGGATTCCCATTGCCTTAGTAACAGTAACTTTTCTGAAAACCACTTGACAGCTTCCTACGCCAGTGTTTTCAGCATCTCCACGAGCGGGATCTTTGTATTTATAAGTGTATTCGACTTTGCCAGTATAATAATAGGTATTACTACTTACAGGACCCGGAGGCAAGTCATTCCAACACACTCTTTTAACATTATTGTCATATGTATATGGTCTAGACCATTTAGGGTCATGAACAATGGCTTTAAGGTCGTAAACTTCCCCTCCAGTTAAGTCAGAAATATATTCACTCATTGTCAATTGTAAACCGTCTTGCATCGGAGCGACTTCGATATCCTCTAAGATATAATAAGAACCAATGTTGGCAGCTAGGTTACAAGATGGGTTGTTTGAGTCGTAATTAGGTGGTTTAACTATAATAGCCTGTTCTTCAACTGCTACTCCCTCAGTTATCACGTTCAAAGCCATTACAGTCATAGGGACCTTAGCTGTTTCAAAGGGTGTCGAATCACATATTTTCTTTTTATAGGAAGCCCAAAATGTTCTGTTGGAGTTTAAATTTGAGTTTACGTCTAGTTTATAAATGAAAAAACTTGCTCCATTACTATTAGAGGGGGATAGAATTTTTTTAGGACTAATGCTATTAACGTTATCGTAGATTCGAAGTTCTTCTGCATCTTGTGGATTCGGAATAAATAGCCATTTTTTACCAGAACTACAGACTAAATGAGCTTGAGGAAGAGGTGGTTGAAGTAAACCCGAAGCAATAAAGGCGGTACCGATTGTACATTGATAATTCGAACCTTCTTTGTCATAAGCCGTTACTTCGAAAATGTAAATAGCATCAGGTCCGCAGGCGGGAATCGTCCATTTGATATAATTGAGAGGAGAACAGCTCGGACATATAGGGCTATGAGTACCTCCTTTCATTAAAGCTCCAGTTGCTGCATCTTTGATGGTCCATTTATATTTCTCGGCTTTGTCTTGTCCGATCCATTCGTTACCGTACCAATGCCACCACTTTAGTAATATTTCCTCTCCTCTAGTATATATTTTTCCTGGACTACTTGGGTAGCGCATGGAAAATGCAGGTTCATTATTACGACCAACCGTTGCACTTGGACATGTTGGTAAGTTTGTAGTGATTGTTTCGGGAATCCTAATAATTGTACTTATTGGTGTGTTATTCGGAGAAGGTAAGAATTCAGGAAAATTCCATGTTTGGGCATTGATGCTATTTAAAGACATAAATAGCATAATTAACCCTGTTAAGGCTAAGTTTTTCATGATTAATGGTTTTGGTTATTTTACCGAATTTATAATTATTATTTGAAATAACCAAATTTCTACATAGATAATTATCG
>JBLHRE010000031.1:0-14851 GCA_047625765.1 Flavobacteriales bacterium | reverse complement strand
GCTAAAGGAACTTACTGGTATTATAGTGACAGCCTTAGATCTTATTGTCTTAAATCCTCGTGGAATTCTACTTTCACCTTACAAGACAAACGCACAAGCTATCTAATGTTAATAAAACAGACAAAAAATGGTATAAGTCCGCTTGGATATATGTGCTCATTATTGGTGTAGTGCTTACATTTATACGCTGGACAAAAACCAAAAAAAGTTAGTTCATTTAGTGTACATCAAAGTAAATTCAATTCCATGCAACAATACCTAGACTTAATGAAACGCGTTCTAAACGAAGGCGTTACAAAAGAAGATAGAACAGGAACTGGAACAAAAAGTGTTTTTGGTCACCAAATGCGCTTCGATTTAAACGAAGGCTTTCCTTGTATTACCACAAAAAAATTACACTTAAGATCTATTATTCACGAACTGCTATGGTTTTTGAAAGGAGATACTAATACTAAGTATCTAAAAGAAAATAAGGTTCGTATCTGGGATGAATGGGCTGATGAAGATGGTAATCTTGGACCTGTATACGGTTCTCAATGGAGAAATTGGCCTACACCAGACGGCAAACATATAGACCAAATTACTCAGGTAGTTGATCAGTTAAAAAACAATCCTGATTCTAGAAGGATAATCGTGAGTGCCTGGAATGTTGGAGAAATAGAAAATATGGCTCTGCCTCCTTGCCATGCTTTTTTTCAATTTTATGTTGCCGAAGGGAAATTATCTTGCCAATTATATCAAAGAAGTGCTGACATCTTTTTAGGTGTCCCTTTCAACATTGCTTCATACGCCTTGCTTACCATGATGATGGCACAAGTTTGTGACTTACAATTGGGCGACTTTGTACACACTTTAGGTGATGCACATTTGTACTCTAACCATCTAGAACAAACGAACCTTCAGATATCAAGAGAACTAAGACCTCTACCTACAATGAAATTGAATCCTGAGGTTAAAGATATTTTCGGCTTTAACATTGATGACTTCACATTAGAAAACTACGACCCACATCCGCATATTAAAGGAGAGGTGGCCGTTTAAAAATCTATAGTATGAAAAAATCAATTTTACTTATTGCCGTGTTTTTTGGAACCCTATTCACTTCGGAAGCTCAAGTTAAATGCAACGAATTAGACACTGCGCCTATTTATGGCTCTTGCGAAGACATTTCCGACAATGCTCAGCGCTGTTTCGCACAAGACATTACCAAGACTATTCTTGCACATGTGACGTATCCTGAAAAAACGAAAGCAAAAAGTATTAGTAGTGTAGTTTATGTTAATTTCACAATTGATGAAACAGGTTCTTTTGTAAACCCTCACATTTTAAGAGGTGTTGAAAAATCATTGAATGAAGCTACTTTAAATGCTGTAAAAGACATTAAACCTTTTACGAGTCCTGGTATTAAGGGCGGTGTGCCAGTAGCTGTGCAATATACTAAACCAATTAAATTCGCCCTAAAGTGATGAAGACACTACTGCTCATATTTGGATTAAGCATTTTCGGAAATCCCATTACCTCGCGCGCGGTAGCACCAATTACCGTATCGGAAGAGTGCAAATCTATTGATAGTATTATCAATGCGTTTTACGATGTGATTTCGGGCCCAAAAGGGAGGCGCGATTGGGGCCGACTTCGAAATATGTGCGTTAGAGATGCACAATTTAATATGATTGTAAAAGACCAAAAAGGAAACCCTTTTTACCGATATGGAACCCTAGACAGTTATATTAACACTGTAGAGCCCGTATTTGATAGAAGTGCTTTTTATGAAATTGAAATTGGAAGAACGATTGATCGATTTGGCGAAATTGCACATGTTTTTAGCGCCTTTGAATCGCGCTTAACTAAAAACGGAACTCCCATAGAAAGAGGAATGAATAGTATTCAGCTATCTTATTCCAAAGGAAGATGGTGGATTGTAAATATCATCTGGACTACTGAAAGCCGTAAAAACCCTCTCCCAAAAAAATACTTAAATTAAGATGGTTTGTATTATTGTGGCAGCGGCCAAAAACAATGTTATCGGAAACAATAACGAACTTATTTGGCATTTATCTGCCGATCTTAAGCGTTTCAAAGCTTTAACTACTGGTCATCACATTATAATGGGAAGAAAAACCTTTGAAAGCATTGGCAAGCCTCTTCCCAATAGAACGACTGTTATCATTACACGTAACCCTGCTTACCAGATAGAAGGTTGTATTACCGTAAACAGTTTGGAAAAAGCCCTAGAAGTTTCCAAGAATGATGATATCTCATATATTATAGGTGGCGCAGAAATATACAAGCTAGCATTGCCTCTTGCAGATAAGATAGAACTTACCCGCATCGAAAAGGACTTTGAGGGCGATGCTTATTTCCCCGAGATTAATGAATCAGAATGGAGTGTAACAGAAAGTGAAACCTTTGTTCCTACAGAAAAGAATGATTTCAGCTATCGTTTTGACACATTATTGAAGCTAACATAATTTAAAATCGCAGAATATATCACAAAAATAAGGCCTAATATTATGAATACTATGCCTTGTTATTCCTTTGAAGCATATTGATTAAAACAAAAAACCGCCTAGAATCTTCGATTCTAGGCGGTTTTAATATTTGGATAAAATGATATTACATCATGCCTGGCATTCCGCCACCCATTCCGCCTGCAGGCATCGCTGGAGCTGGCTCTTTAATTTCAGCCAAAACACATTCAGTAGTCAATAACATTCCTGCTACAGAAGCTGCATTTTCTAAAGCTACACGTGTAACTTTAGTTGGGTCAATAATTCCAGCTTCGAACATATTTACATACGTACCATTCTTGGCATTGTACCCAAAGTCATTTGCGCCTTCTCTTACCTTGTTTATCACAACAGAACCTTCTCCGCCAGCATTGGCTACAATCTGTCTTAAAGGCTCTTCAATAGCCCTTAAGATGATTTGAACACCTGTTGCTTCATCATCATTTTCAGTTACAATACTCGCCAAGGCATCGCCTGCACGAACCAAAGCAACTCCACCACCAGAGACAATCCCTTCTTCAACTGCTGCACGCGTAGCATGTAAAGCATCGTCTACACGATCTTTCTTCTCTTTCATCTCTATTTCTGACGCTGCTCCAACATACAATACAGCAACACCACCAGCTAATTTCGCTAAACGCTCTTGCAGTTTCTCACGATCGTAATCAGAAGTAGTAGATTCAATTTGAGCTTTAATTTGTCCAACTCTAGATTTAATATCTTCTTTAACCCCAGCACCATTAACTAAAACAGTATTGTCTTTATCGATAGTTATCTTTTCTGCACTACCCAACATCTCTAGTGTAGTTGCATCCAATTTAAATCCACGTTCTTCAGAAACAACTGTTCCACCAGTAAGAATAGCAATGTCTTCTAACATCTCTTTTCTTCTGTCTCCAAAACCCGGAGCTTTTACAGCTGCAACTTTCAAAGCACCACGCATTTTGTTTACAACCAAAGTTGCCAATGCTTCACCATCAATGTCTTCTGCAATAATCATTAAAGGACGACCAGACTGAGCTGTTTGCTCTAATACTGGAAGTAAATCCTTCATGGTAGAAATTTTCTTGTCGAAAATCAAGATGTAAGGGTTTTCCAGCTCTACCTCCATCTTTTCCGAATTGGTAACAAAGTAAGGAGACAAGTAACCTCTGTCGAACTGCATTCCTTCTACAATCTTCAGCTCATCTGCTGTTCCTTTTGCTTCTTCAACAGTAATAACACCTTCCTTACCTGCAGCCCTCATTGCCTCGGCAATACGCTTCCCAATCTCATTGTCATTATTTGCCGAAATAGCAGCAATCTGCTCTATTTTATCAAAGCTATCGCCAACTGGCATCGATTGCTCTTTAAGGTTTGCCACAATTGCAGCAACCGCTTTATCGATACCTCTTTTTAAATCCATTGGATTTGCACCAGCTGCAACATTTTTCAATCCCGTAGAAACAATTGCCTGTGCCAATACAGTAGCAGTTGTAGTACCATCACCCGCAATGTCTGCAGTTTTGCTTGCTACTTCTTTTACCATCTGAGCACCCATGTTCTCGATAGTATCTTCTAGCTCAATTTCTTTTGCTACAGTAACACCATCCTTAGTAATGGTTGGCGCACCGTAAGCCTTAGCTATTACAACATTACGTCCTTTAGGACCCAAGGTTACCTTCACTGCATTTGCCAATGCATCTACTCCTCTTTTTAAAGCATCTCTTGCTTCTAAATCAAACTTTATTTCTTTAGCCATAGCTATTAAACTTTTAACAAATAATAATAATTAAACAATAGCAAGAATATCAGACTCACGCATAATCAACACGTCCTTTCCTTCTAACTGTAATTCTGTACCAGAATACTTACTATAAAGTACTATATCTCCAATAGAAACAGTTGTTGGCTCGTCCTTTTTACCTGGACCAACTGCTACCACAGTTCCTTTCTGAGGTTTCTCTTGTGCTGTATCAGGTATGTATATTCCCGATGCTGTTTTTGTTTCTGCTGCTGCTGGTTCAACCACCACGCGATCAGCCAAAGGCTTAATATTCATAATCGTTTTATTTTGGATTAAATCAATAATATCTATCTGTCAGAAAGCATGCCAATACCATTTTCTGCCAATTTTTCGCAAAATAGAATCGCTATAAAAGAAAAAATGCCAGCTTGTATGACAAGCTGGCATTTTTAAATATTGTTAAGCTTAGCTACTCAGCGCTGGTAGGTAAGTTTTCTGTCCCTTGAGGTAACTCTTCAGTAATTGCAGGAGTAGCAGCTGGAGCCGATTGCTCTGGCAACAACAAACCACCTTCTTCTAATTGCTCGCTAATTTGAGAGTCTACTCCTTGTACATTGTCTCTTTCGATAGCAATGTTAGACAACAAGGTTAATGCAACTAATGCAGCAGACAATGTCCAAGTTGCTTTATCTAAAAAGTCGGTTGTTTTTTTAACACCCATTACTTGATTAGAACTTCCAAAAGCAGAAGAAAGACCTCCTCCTTTAGGGTTTTGAACCATTACTACTAAGATTAGTAGCAAACAAGTAATCATAATTAGGATAAAAAATAGAGTGTACATGCTTATTTTGTTTTAATCGATTGTTGTTCTTTTATTGCCGAAATTCGGTCGGCAAATAAACCACTTTTTTCGGGATTTTTCATCTTTAGATATTCAAAGCACTGAATTGCTTTATCGTAAAGCTCTTGATCTAGATAAACTTTGGCCAAAGTTTCGGTACTTAACTCCGTATCTTCTATCAAACTTTGCTTCGCCATATCTATTGGATTAAAGAAACTACTCTTCTTAGATTCCAATTTTGGCTTTAGCCTTGGCCTCTCTTCTATAAACTTATCAATTAATCCTTTTTCCTTAACCGGCTCCTCTATTCTGTCCTCAACAACTATAGGTGCTGGATGAGACTCTTTTACTACAACTTTTTCTACTTGGGCTTTGGAAGCGTTTTCTCTAGTGTTATTTAACCAATTGCTAAATGACATACTTGAATTCTCATCAACAGAAGTATCAACCTTCCCATCCTCCATTTGTTCCCACTCATCCGCAATAACAGCAATAGAAATATCTTCTTCAATCTCAGAATTCTCTATATTCTGTTCTGGAGAAACCGAGTCTAAAGAAAGTACAACTTCCTCTTCAATCGTTTCCAGAATCTCTCTTTGTGGATTTTCTGTACTGCTATTTTCGTCTAGAACTGAGGTAATTCCATCAGTAGCTTGCTCTATTAGCTCTTGTGCGGCTTTTTTTTTTCAAGATCCCCCTCATTGGTGTCAATGATTTGTTCAGGATCTCTACCTGGTGCAATTTTAACAGTTGCTGCCAATGTCAAAGCGTTAATGATATCGGGATTGATTTCATATTCTGCTTCTGGTTTCCAACGCTTAGCTTTCATGCTTTCTGGATAACCATGCACCATTAATTCGTACAATTGGCTCCTGTCGCAAGCATAAGCCGCTGCGATACGCAATTTATTGTTGTATTGAAAACTCCCTTGATTTTGCAAAACCTTTACAAACAAGGTGTTTGCAGACTGGCAATAAGGATAAACCTCCAAAATATCCTCCAAATACTGACGGTCAGATTCCGCACTGTTAATTGGGTCGTTTACTAAGTCTATAAAACGCTTACTATCCATATTACTACCAGTTGACTACAGCTTTATTAAATATATCTTCAATGAGCTCTAAATTAATCTGCTCCACCAATTCGTCTTCAATACTATTAAAAGTAGTTGAACTATTAAAATCAGCAAACCTCCTAAAAGTGGCATCATAACTTTTATCGGGCTCAATTGTGTTGGTAAAAATAACATTTATCACAATAGTAAGCCTGTTTTGAGACGCTGTTTCGTTAGATTGAATATTTATAGGCTGCAAATCGTACTTTACGATACTTCCTTGCACCTGTAAATCACCATTTCTAGGAGCTAAATCTAAACTTGTTTGTACTAAAAAATAATCCTTCAAAGACTCGCTTAAGGTTTGACTTAAATTAGGATTTACTATTTCTGCATAATTCGAAAATGTACTAACTGATATCGTTTTTGCATCTGGATGTATATCGGCCCCCGTAAAACTATAAATCCCACAAGACGATGCTATGACCATCAAAAATACTCCAAGTGTTAAGCGCATTTTCATAAGTCGTATTGCTTAATTTTACGATACAACGTTCGCTCAGATATACCCAACTCTTCAGCAGCATCTTTACGCTTACCTCTATGGCGTTCGAGCGCATCTTTTATCATTGATATTTCGGTGTCTTCTAAGGTCTTTGGAGGCAAATCCAAATCAAGTTCAGGCATTTCTTTATCCTCTAATATCGCCTCAGGATTAAGGTCCAACAAACCGTCTTTCGAAGCATTGGAAGTAAAATCTTGATATACCTTTCTTATAAGTTCCGGCTGACTTTCTTGAATCCGCTCTAAGCTACCAGAATCATTTTTCATTAAGGCATGCGTCAGCTTCTTTAAGTCGTTCAAATCTCCCTTCATGTCGAACAAGAACTTATATAAAATATCTCGCTCTGTAGAGAACTGACTCTGCGCAGATGTTTGATTAAGTAATGCAGGAACTCTAGAATTATTTATTTCAGGCAAATACTGGGCTAGTTTAGCATCGGATATTTCTCTGTTCTCCTCTAAAACAGACATCTGTTCTGCAAAATTCTTTAATTGACGGATATTTCCTGGCCAACGATAATCTGAAAGTAGTTTAATCGCTCCATTATCCAACCGAATGGTTGGAACACGATACTTATCTGCGAAATCAGCTGCAAATTTCCTGAACAGTAAATACACATCTTCTTTCCTGTTTCTTAATGCAGGAATGGCAATATGTACCGTGTTCAATCTGTAATATAAATCTTCTCGAAATTGTTTCTGCTCAATCGCTTCTAATAAATCAACATTAGTTGCCGCAACAATTCTAACATTGGTTTTAATAACCTTCGAAGAACCTACTTTAATAAATTCTCCTGTTTCTAAAACTCTTAACAAGCGCACCTGAGTAGCTAAGGGTAACTCACCTACTTCATCCAAGAATATTGTCCCACCATCAGCTTCTTCAAAATATCCACTTCTCGATCCCGTAGCTCCAGTAAAAGAACCTTTCTCGTGACCAAAAAGCTCACTATCAATGGTTCCTTCAGGAATTGCACCACAGTTTACTGCGATGTATGGGTTGTGTTTTCTCACCGATAAATGATGGATAATTTTAGGCATCACTTCCTTACCTGTACCAGACTCTCCAGTTATCAACACCGAAATATCTGTAGGAGCAACTTGTACCGCTTTATCTATAGCTCTATCCAATAAAGGAGAGCCTCCAATAACGCCAAATCTTTGTTTGATTTCCTGTGTTGTCATATTTTATGCTTCGACAGCCTCGCCTATTAATGTGGCAGACGTACAATCATTTACCAATACATATGCGTAATCGCCCGGCTTATAATTGCCTTTTGGAAAAACAACTACTGTGTTTTGGGTATTCCTACCAAACACCTGCTCTTCCGAACGCTTAGACAAACCCTCTACCAGTACATGGTGTACTTTTCCTAAGTGTAATTTATTACGAATTAATGCATGCTCTTGTTGTAATTCGATGATTTCGGACAACCTTCGTTTCTTAACATCATGCGGCACATCATCTTCAAATTTCTTTGCTGCTGCAGTATTTGGACGCTCAGAATAATTGAACATATAACCAAAGTCATATTGTACAAATTTCATCAATTCTAAAGTGTCTTGATGATCTTCTTCGGTCTCTGTACAGAAACCAGAAATAACATCCATAGAAATACCACAACCAGGTATAATTTTACGAATTGCCTCAATTCTTTTTCTATACCATGCGTTGGTGTAACCACGGTTCATCAATTCCAATATTCTATCGGAACCAGACTGAACGGGTAAATGAATATAATTACAGATGTTATCATATTTCGCCATAGTATGCAAAACATCATCAGTCATATCTTTTGGATGCGATGTAGAAAAACGTACACGCATTTTCGGGCTCACTCCAGCCACCATCGACATTAATTCTGCGAAATTTACGCTATTAGCCTGCTCTTCTTCACTAAGGTTTTTGAATTCTTTTTTCAATCCTCCTCCGTACCATAAATAAGAGTCGACATTTTGCCCTAGTAAAGTAACCTCTCTAAACCCTTTCAAATAAAGTTCGCGAACTTCATTTACTATACTCTCAGCATCTCTACTTCTTTCGCGACCTCTTGTAAAAGGTACCACACAAAATGTACACATGTTATCGCAACCACGCATAATAGAAACAAAAGCTGTAATTCCATTACTGCCTAATCTCACCGGACTAATATCTGCGTATGTTTCTTCTTTAGACAGAATAACGTTAACCGCTTTTCTTCCCTCTGTTGCCTCAGCAATTAAATTTGGTAAATCTCTGTAGGCATCTGGCCCTACAACCATATCAATAAGCTTTTCTTCTTCTAGCAATTTTGATTTAAGTCTTTCGGCCATACAACCTAAAACTCCAACCAACATTCCTGGCTTAGCTTTCTTTACCTTGTCTATTACTGTTAATCTTTTGCGAACTGTCTGTTCTGCTTTCTCCCGAATAGAGCAAGTATTCAAGAACACAACATCAGCCTCTTCCAAATTTCTGGTTGTATCAAATCCGTTTTCGGTAAGGATAGACGCAACAATTTCACTGTCAGAAAAATTCATCTGACATCCATAACTCTCGATATACAATTTGCGCGCACCTTCTTTCTTCGTGTCCATCATCAAAGATTCACCTTGACGATTTTCATCTATTGTTTTCTCTACTGTATTCATTAGGAAATACTTCTATTAAATTTTGGACTGCAAAAGTACGAAATCTGAAGGTGAAATGACAGTTTGTCAGACCAACATTATAATAGATTTAAAGGTAAATTGAATGAACTTGCTGAAATCAAAAACCTTTTCTTTTACTTTGCGGGTTCAAACGATAGTACATAATCGCACAATATGGCCAAGAATTTAGTAATAGTTGAGTCACCTGCAAAAGCAAAAACCATCGAAGGTTTCCTTGGAAAGGATTATACCGTAGTTTCAAGTTTTGGACACATTCGAGATTTATCTTCCAAAAATATGGGGATAGATGTAGAGAATGATTTTACTCCAGACTATCAAGTCTCTGCAGACAAAAAAGACATTGTAAAGAAGCTAATAGATCTTGCTAAAAAATCGGAAATGGTTTGGTTAGCGACTGATGAAGACCGTGAGGGAGAGGCTATTGCATGGCACTTGGCGGAAACGTTAAACCTAAATGAAACCAACACAAAACGTATTGTTTTTCATGAGATTACCAAAACAGCTATTCTAAAAGCTGTTGAAAATCCACGCACAATTAATTACGCTCTTGTTAATGCGCAACAAGCGAGACGTGTTTTAGATAGATTGGTTGGATTTGAATTATCTCCTGTATTATGGAGAAAAGTAAAGCAAGGTCTTTCTGCAGGTAGAGTACAATCTGTTTCTGTTCGATTAATTGTTGAGCGCGAAAGAGAAATTCAACAATTCAATAGCGAGTCTGCGTACAGAGTAATTGGTGAGTTCGAAACACAGGACAGCGAAATATTTCAAGCAGAATTACCAAAAAGATTCAAAACGGAAGCTGAAGCTTACTCGTTTGCAGAGAAATGCGCCAAAGCAGTTTTTAGCGTTAGTAGCTTAGAAAAGAGACCTGGAAAAAAATCTCCTTCTTCTCCGTTTACAACATCGACCTTACAACAAGAAGCTTCTAGAAAACTAGGATACTCTGTTGCTCAAACAATGCGTGTCGCTCAAAAACTGTACGAATCTGGTAAGATTACTTACATGAGAACGGATAGTTTAAACCTTTCTGAAGGTGCTATTGCATCAGCAGAAGAAATGATCTCTACTTCTTTCGGTAAGGAATATTCAAACCCTAGACGATTTAACACAAAATCGAAGGGCGCACAGGAAGCTCACGAAGCCATTCGACCAACAGACATGAATGAGCAAAGTGCTGGTACTGATAATCAAGAAGAAAAATTATACGATCTAATTTGGAAGCGTACTATCGCTTCTCAAATGGCAGAAGCTAAATTAGAGCGTACTACGGTACATATAAATATTGACAACCAAGAACAAGAATTTGTTGCCAAAGGAGAGGTTATTATTTTTGACGGATTCCTTAAGGTCTATATGGAAGGTTCTGATGACGAGTCTGAAGAACAAAAAGGAATGCTTCCAAAGATCTCGGAAGGCGAAATTCTTGGAATGCAAACCATTACAGCTACTGAGCGATTTAGCAAACATGCTGCTCGTTACACGGAAGCTAGTTTGGTTAAGAAAATGGAAGAGTTAGGTATTGGTAGACCGTCTACTTACGCTCCAACTATCTCTACAATTCAAAGAAGAGAATACATTATAAAAGACGATCGCGAAGGAACTCCAAGGGCATACAAATCGATTCGATTAGTAGAAGGACAGGTTGTTGTTGAAGAGCTATCGGAAATGGCTGGAGCAGAAAAGAAAAAACTTTTCCCAACCGACATTGGCCTTGTTGTAAACGACTTCTTAGTAGAAAACTTTGGACAAATTTTAGATTTCCACTTTACAGCGAAAGTGGAAGAGGAATTTGATGAAATTGCTGACGGGCAAAGAAAGTGGAACTCCATGATTGCTGATTTCTACAAAGATTTCCATCTACATGTAGAAGACGTAAAGGAGAACTCTGAGCGCGCTGTTGGCGAACGTCTATTAGGTGTTGATCCAAAATCGGGCAAAAACATTTACGTTAGAATTGGAAGGTTTGGCCCTATGGCTCAGCTCGGAGAATCTAGCACTGACAAAGAAGCTGAAAAGCCAACATTTGCAAGCCTTAGAAAAACTCAAAATTTAGAAACAATTACTTTTGAGGAAGCCATAGACCTTTTTAAATTACCAAGAGACCTTGGCGAATACGAAGGCTATAAGGTCGTTGCTGCAATTGGTCGTTTTGGACCATATGTTAGACATAACAGCAAGTTTGTTTCTGTCAAAGAAGTTGATCCACTAGACATTACCTTAACCGAAGCTATCGAGCTAATCGAAGCCAAAAGAAAAGCTGACAGAGAGAAAATAATCAGTGTTTTTGATGCAGAAGAGCCAACTATTGAAGTTCTGAATGGTAGATGGGGGCCGTATATTGTTATTGAAAAAACAAACTACAAAATCCCAAAAGAAACAGATGCAGCAAAACTTACTAGAGAAGAATGTATCGAGATTTCAAAAAATCAACCCAAAAAGAAAGGTAAGGCTAAGGTAACTAAAGCCAAAACTACAGCAGCTAAACCTGCTGTCAAGGCTAAAGCAACTAAAAAGAAAAAATAGCATAAATGATTCAAGACTTCCTTACTCCCGTTTCTGAAGACATTCAAAGAGCTATTTCTTCTGACACAAGAAACATTCTTGGGCACGGTGTTACTTTTATGAATAAAAAACTTCCTGATTTTAGCAATGTTAAAATTGCAATAATTGGGATTGAGGAAGAGCGTAACGCAATCAACAACGAAGGGTGTTCCTTGGGCTCACATGCTATAAGAAAGTCTTTCTATAACTTGTTCCCAGGCAACTGGAAGTTTGAGATTGTAGACCTAGGAAATGTTATTGCAGGAGAAAGCATTGATGACACCTATTTCGCAATGCAAGAAGTACTATCATTTCTTCAAAAGAAGCAAATCATACCTGTAATTTTAGGCGGGAGTCAAGACCTTACCTATTCTCAATACAGAGCCTTTGAACCATTAGAACAACTGGTGAATTTAATTGCCGTTGATAAATCTTTAGACATTGGCGACCCTGAACATCCATTAGATTCTCAATCCTATCTAAATAAAATCATCCTTCAAAAACCAAATATACTTTTCAATTATTCTAGTATTGGATACCAAAGCTACTATGTCGATCCGCATGAGTTAGACCTTATGGACCAAATGAACTTTGATGCATACCGACTTGGCGAAATAAAAGCTAATGTAGAGTGGATTGAACCAATGGTGCGTGATGCTGACTTATTAAGTTTTGACATTTGCTCCATACAAAAAGGATTTGCTCCTGGCTGCGGAAATTCAGGCCCTAACGGTCTAACGGGTGAAGAATCATGTGCCCTAATGCGCTACGCTGGATTGAGCGACAAAATGGCCTCTGTTGGCATTTACGAGTTCAACCCTTTACTTGATAAAGAAGGAGTTACCGCAGAGTTGATTGGTCAAATGTTATGGTACTTCCTTGAGGGAGTTTCATTACGTACCTTTGATTATCCCATAGGAGTAAAAGATCAATATCAAAAATTCATAGTTCCGATTGAATTGGACGATGATTTAGTGTTTTACAAAAGCCATAAATCAGGAAGATGGTGGGTTGAGGTTCCTTACCATCATGCTGACCCAAAGAAATCTAGACATAGCATGGTTCCATGTTCTTATCAAGATTATTTGGACGCTGCGGCTCAAAACGTCCCAGAACGCTGGTGGAAAGCATCAAGAAAACTCGTTTAATCTTATCTCATCCCTCAACATCTACTTGTTAATTACTTGTTAATAAGAATTTAAGTTGTATGTTAGTCGCGAGTTGTGAGGTGTTGAAAAGGGACACACAGCCCTAAATCATTGACATGCAAAGAATAAGCCACATACTATTGTTTTTACTGAGCTTTGGATTAAGTCCTGCCTTTTCGCAGCAAGACATCCAATTTACTCAGAGTATGTTTGATCAGATTTATTTTAATCCTGGAGTAGCAGGAACAGAAAGAATGGCATGCTTAAATGCAATTCACAGAAGTCAATGGGTTGGGCTTGAAGGAGCACCAACAACTCAAAACCTAAACTTTCATATGCCCTTAGCAAAGCTTAATGGAGGTATTGGATTGAGTATTGTAAATGACCAATTAGGATTTGAGCAAAACAATGAGTTCAAGCTTTCCTATGCGTACAACAAAGTGGTGGGTTCAGGAATGTTGGGGATTGGAATTTCAGGAGGAATAGCAACAAAGGGATACAGAAATCCAAATTGGGTAACTCCAGATGGCAGTAGCTCTAATTTAGATGATGCAATTCCAAACAATGGAGAAACAGCACTAAGACCGGATGTTGGAATTGGTGTTTATTATAAGACTAGTAATTGGTTTACCGGTGTTTCTATGTCTAATACCTTGCAATCGACTTTAAATTTCGAAACAGGGCAAGACTATCTTTCCGAACGTCATTTTTATGTGTTAGGAGGGTATTTATTAGAAATTAGCAGAGATATCGACATAGAGCCTTATGCGATGATTAAAACAGACATATCGTCTTTTTTTCAAATCGATTTTGCTGTTAGAGGTATTTATGACGGGAAATATTGGGGGGGATTAGCCTTAAGATCTCAAGATGCTGTCTCCATTTTAATGGGAATGAAGCTTTCTGAGAAATTCAAATTTGGATACTCTTACGACCTAAGTACTTCGACCTTAAGGAAATCCAACACAGGCGGGCATGAGATCATGCTTACTTATTGTTTCAAAATAGAAAATAAATCAAACGGAAATCAAAAGGAGCGTTATAGAAACCTAAGATTTTTATAAATTTGGCGGTTTGGCAACAAAAATTAAAATAAATATCAGATGTTGCCGTTTGTTAATCGTTGTCTAACCGTGTGTAAGCACATAATCCATATGACTATGAAAAAGGTATTGTTTTTAAGCATTGCAGCATTGTCTTTAGTAGCTTGTAACAGAGATACTGGAGAACTGGTTGGAGTTCAGAACAGACAGGAATGGTTTCCTACTGATCCATTGGGCATGGTATATATACCTATGGGTACTTATATGATGGGAAGCAATGATGTTGATTTGCCTTACGGGCAAACAGCTCCGTCAAAGCAAGTCTCATTATCGGCATTTTATATGGATCAAACGGAGATAACCAATAATGAGTATCGCCAGTTTGTGGGTTGGGTAAAAGATTCCATTTTTCGTTATAAACTAGGAGAAGCTGCTATCGAAGGATATGAGTTTATCGAAGAAGATGATTATGGCAACTTACTTGATGAACCTAAAATAGATTGGTCCTTAGCTTTAGAATGGGGAAATCCAGAAGAAGACTTTCAAAGTGTTGCAGACGAAATGTACTACGCTGCTAACGAAAGATTTAATGGAATGAAGCAAATAGATACACGTAAATTGATGTATAAATTTTATACCATCAACAAACGTAAGGCTGGATCTAGAAGTAATGAGTACGACTATAAAAATCAAGAATATAGTGGCGGATCAAGTATCGAGAACAGAGAAGATGTAATCAATGAGAATGAAATTAATGTTTATCCAGACA
>JBLHRE010000030.1:0-14944 GCA_047625765.1 Flavobacteriales bacterium | reverse complement strand
GCTATCAACCCAGAAGACGCAGGTGAGATAGTTATTACTTTGGGCCAGTATTCAGGTACAACCAATCTGTATTACTCTAATAATGCATTAGATGCGGTACCAACAATTACTGCTGCTCAGGGCAACTTACCTGATATGCCTGTGTATTCTGCTACTTTTGTTGCAGGTGAGCCAGGTGCCGTTTTAGTAGGTACAGAATTTGGAGTTTTTGGAACAGAAAACATTAATGGACCTACAACTTCTTGGGCTATTGAAAATACAGGCCTAGACCGCGTACCAGTATTTGCATTAAAGCAACAAGGTTTAACTGTTGGAGATTCTACCAATACTACTAGAGGTGAAATTTATGCAGCTACCCACGGTAGAGGTATGTTTAAGACCAGAGCCTTTGTTGGAGTTAATGAAATTGCAAACAACGGAAATGAAGCGGATATAAATACATTAAGTTTTAGTCCAAATCCAGCTTCTACTTCGGTAGTTATTAGTGCTGACCTAGTTGAGGCATCTACCATTACTATCGAAGTTTACGATTTGTCTGGTAAGGTTGTAAAACAATTGAATGCAGGTAATTTTGCAGCAGGTGTTCAGAAAATTACATTGAATGTTTCTGACTTAAACGAAGGAGTTTATTTAACTAGAATGATTGCTGGAAACAAAATGAGTTCTGGTAAATTGGTTATTGCAAACCACTAGTTTTAAAATATATTTTGAAAAAAGCCTTTGAGAAATCAAGGGCTTTTTTTTTGCTTTATAGCTAATAAAGAAGACATATGAAACCAATACGTATTGCTATTAATGGGTTTGGAAGAATCGGAAGGGGATTCTGTAGACTGGTATTGCAAGAGCCAAATATTGAGCTTGTTGCAATCAACGATTTAGCTGATGCAGACACCTTAGCACACTTGCTTAAGTACGATTCTATACATGGGGTTTTGGGGCAAGATGTTGTTACAGATAATGATGCAATTCTTGTAGGAAGACATAGAATTAGAATGTTTCAGAATAAAGATCCAGAGCTTCTTCCTTGGCGAGATCTGGATATTGATATTGTTATTGAATCGACAGGTATTTTTAGAACGAGAGAAGGAGTTTCAGCTCATTTAAGAGCAGGGGCTAAACAGGTTATTATAACTGCGCCAAGTTCTACAGACGATGTTCCAACAGTGGTATTGGGGGTAAACGATTCTATTTTGGAAGAGGATGATTTAAGTGTAATTTCTAATGCGTCTTGTACCACAAATTGTGCTGCTCCTATGGTAAAGGTAATCGAAGAGCTTTGTGGTATTCAACAGGCGTATATCACAACCGTACATTCGTATACAGGAGACCAGAAATTACACGATGCACCACATAAAGATTTAAGAAGAGCTAGGGCTGGAGCAATGTCTATTGTTCCTACCACTACTGGTGCAGCCAAAGCAGTAACCAAGATTTTCCCGCATTTAGAGGGGCATATTGGAGGTTGTGGAATTAGGGTTCCTGTGCCAGATGGCTCTTTAACGGATATTACTTTTGTAGTAGATAAAGATGTAACGATTGAGGAGGTAAATGCCGCATTTGAAAAAGCTTCTAAAAACGAATTGAAAGGAATACTTTCTTACATCAATGACCCAATAGTTTCGGTTGATGTTATTGGCAACCCATACTCTTGTGTGTTCGATAGTCTTTTGACTTCTGTCTTAGGTAAAATGGTAAAGGTTGTGGCCTGGTACGACAACGAAATGGGCTATGCCAACAGACTTAAGGATTTGGTGTTGCGCCTTAAGCACTAAAGTATTTTAATTCTAATTTACCATTTTCCATAATGCCATAACTGTTGTAGTTCAACCATTCGCCAATATTGATGTACTTACTATTTTTTGTTAGTTCCATTTCTATTGGCAGGTGGCGGTGCCCGAATATAAAATAATCAACAGCTTGGGTTTCTAGGAAGTCTTTGCAGTAAATGGCTAGCCATTCTTTTTCGCCAAGGAATTTCTTGTCTTCCTCTTGGCTAGAGGTTCTGCTGCCTTTGCTAAACCATTCGGCCATGCCAAATGCAAAATTTGGATGTAGTCTAGCAAACATCCACTGGCATAACTTACTGTCAAAAAAATTCTTCAGAAACTTGTAGCTCCTGTCACCAGGTCCCAAACCGTCTCCATGTCCAATATGGAGCGTTTTCCCTTGTCGTTCTATGGTAATAGGCGCTCGGTATAGTGTCAGGCCAATTTCTTGCTCTAAGTAGCCAAAAGTCCACATGTCGTGGTTGCCCGTAAAGAAGTGTACAGGTATCCCCTTATCAGCTATTTCAGCTAATTTCCCTAACAAGCGCACGTACCCTTTAGGAATCGCTTTTTTGTATTCGAACCAAAAGTCGAATACATCGCCAAGTAGGAATAATTCAGATCCTTTTTCTAAGACTTCATCCAGCCAGGCAACAATTCTCTTTTCTCGTTCGAGACTGGCTGCTTGGTTGGGTGTGCCTAAATGAAAATCGGAACCAAAGTATATTGGTTTAGTAGTGATCAAGACTGGAATAATTGTTCCAATTTACGCTCTAATGCTGCACCTCTAAGATTCTTAGCAATAATTACTCCATTGGCATCTATCAATACGGTATGTGGGATACTATTGAAATTGAAAAGAGGTCTTACTACCGTGTTCCAGCCCTCTAAATCGCTAACATGCGTCCAATTTTGTAAGCGATCTTTTTCAATAGCTCCAATCCAAGATGCTTTTGGATCTTTTTGTCTTGGAGTACCATCTAAGGAAATACTCAAAATTTCAAATCCTTTGGCATTGAATCGGTTGTATGCTTTTACCAAGTTTGGACTCTCTTTTCTACATGGTCCACACCAAGAAGCCCAGAAATCTATAAGTGTTACTTTACCTTTAAAGCTTTTAATATCGATATTTTGACCCTCTGGATTTGGAAGGCTAAAGTCAGGGACTTTAGATCCAATTGCGAATTGTTTTTCCGTGCTAATATCATTAATAATTTGGGCAGTGAATTGTGCGTTTGGGTAATTCTTCTGCATACTGGCTGCAACTTTCTCGAAGTAATCCATGTCTGTCTCCATTTTCAGGAATTTTAAACCTGAAATTTGTTGGTACAATGCCATTACAGCAACGGGAGAATCTATATTCTTATCAATAAAAGATTTAATCCAGTTGGTGCTATTGTCTAAAATAACTCCTGCCTTTGCATCGAAATCTGAAATTATATTTTGTCGCTCTTCAGTACTAGCAGCTTGCACCAATTGAGTGTAAGCTTGTTGAATGCTATCAATTTGTTGGTAAAAAGCCAGCATTTTTGTATTCACCTCGAAAATTAATTTCGAGCCTTCCGAATTACCCTCTAAGGTGTATAGTCCAGAATTCGATTCAATGTTAACAATAACATTATCTCCATTTTCTAATAATAGCATGTGCTGTTTTCCATCTACTAAAAGACTATAATATTCTGGCATTTCTGCAATACCCTCGAATGAATATACATCGTTGTTTAATACCAAAGGGATAGCTTCTCCAACTGTGCCGCCACTAATTTTACTTATGCTAACTTCTGTAGCATTGTCAGTAATAGCTTTTACGGTAAAGATTGTAGAGTTGTTTGTTGGTTCTCCACAAGCAATAAAAATTAGGGCCAATAGGCCATATACTAAATGTTTCATAAAATTATGCGTTATCTAAATACTTCATTAAAATTTTACTGGCTTCCTTTGGGTCTGCTTTACCTTGAGAAAGTTTCATTACCTCTCCCATAAATAAGCCTAAAAGTCCTTTTTTGCCAGATTGATATTCTATCACTTTTGCAGGAAATTTTGCAATAGCTTTTTTTGCATATTCCTCCAAAGCTCCCGAGTCACTTTCCTGAATAAGATTTTCGTCTTTGGCAATTTGAGCAGCTGTTTTCTCACTGTCAATCATTAAAGGGAAAATATTCTGGCTGGCAGCGGTGTTCGAAACCTGTCCACTATCAACAAGGTTAATAAGGTCGGCAAGGCGTTCTGGAGAAATTTTAAAATCTCTAATATCTAAAGCTTGCTCATTTAAATAGGATTTTACTGATCCCATTACCCAGTTTGCGGCAGCTTTATAATTTTTGGTGTGTGCAACTACTTCTTCAAAATACAAGGCAATTTCTTTTGCATCGGTTAAGATGTAGGCATCATACTCCGATAAATTAAATTCGGTCGTATATTTTTGGAATAATGCCTTTGGCAAAGGAGGTAAGCTAGCTAGTATTTCTTGAATATACTCCTTAGTAACAACCACTGGTTGCAAGTCTGGTTCAGGGAAATAACGGTAATCGTGCGCGTCTTCTTTAGAACGCATAGAAATGGTAATCCCTTTTCCTGCATCAAAAGTTCTGGTGTCTTGAATTATCTTTTCGCCTATTTCAACAGCTTCTATCTGTCGTTTTATTTCATGTTCAATCGCTCTTTGTACATTACGCATAGAGTTCATGTTTTTAACCTCTACTTTGGTTCCAAAGGTTGTCGCTCCTTTAAGCATTACCGAAATGTTTGCATCGCAACGCAAAGAACCTTCCTCCATGTTGCCATCGCAAATCTCAAGGTATCTTACCAACTTTCTAACTTCCATTAAATAGTTAAACGCCTCTTTACCTGATTTCATTTCAGGTTCGGTAACAATTTCCAACAATGGAACACCAGCTCTGTTTAAGTCGATAAGGGTATTGAAAGGATCTTGATCGTGAATACTTTTTCCGGAATCTTCTTCCATGTGAATTCGGGTAAGTCCAATTCTTTTTGGATTACCATCACCATCTAAAATATCCACAAAACCACCGGTACAAATAGGCGTAGTGTCTTGTGTTACTTGATATCCTTTAGGTAAATCGGCATAGAAGTAATTCTTTCTAGCATATTCGTTCCATTCAGTAATGTCACAATCGCATGCAATACCTAACCGAACGGCATATTCAAACACCTTTTCATTACTGACAGGTAATGTTCCGGGGTGGCCCAAAGAAATAGGGCTGATATTACTGTTAGGAGCATTTCCATACGCGTTAATATCAGCAGAATAAGCCTTGGTGTTGGTAAGCAGTTGCGTGTGAACTTCTAGTCCAATAACGGCTTCGTATTTTGAATAGTCTACGCTCATAAAAAGCTAAATGTCAAATTCTGAATAATGCCAGCAAATATAATAAAGATGAGACTAAATGTAGCTTAATACCTGTTTAGCTTTTGGCTGAAAGAAAAGTTCTCTCCATCGATACTTAAAAGGTATAATCCTGCAGCTAAATTTGGTTGTATTCTCAATTTTGTGCCCTGTACGTTTACACTTTGCTGAAACACTATTTGTCCATTAGTATTGCATATTTTAAGTCCAAGTTGTTGCAAATTCTCTTTAGGTAGGCTTATGGTAAGTTGTTCGGTAAATGGATTAGGGAACACATTTGTTTCTAAGGCTAAAGGACTCTCAAAACTTAATATCTCAGGTGCGGCTAATACATACAAGCCAGTTTGCATGTCAGACACCAAAATGGTTCCAGAAGGTAATGAAGGATAAACTCCCCAGGCTCCCTTGTAGCTATCGTGGTCGTTTGCTGTGTAGGTGTCGTAGAATCCAACTTTGGTAGGGTTGTAAGGGTCGCTTACATCGAAAATCTGTAGCCCATCGTGATAATAGGAAACAAACAAATACCCATTACGCCAAATCATATTGTGAGGTATCGAATTTACATCTACTCCAGAACCAAATAGGGCTATTTCCTGTAGGTCGGATAAATCAGAAGCGTCAAATATTTTAATTCTGGTGCCGTGTGTTTCATCAGCCATATAATAATACTGCCCAGTAGGGTCTAACCAGCTTGAGTGATTGTATCCTTGGTCTGAATAAGAGGTAAGCGTTCCCAATAGGGTAGGGTTACTGCCATTACTGAAATCATAAATGATAAGTCCATCATTGCCAGAATTTAAAAAGACAGTATCGTTTCTTGCGTAAATGTCATGGACATCGTATTCATTTTCTTCAAATATTAAGGTTGGGTTTAGTGGGTCTTCCAAGCTATAAACCTGAAATCCTGCATATCTCGGTTCGCCAGTTCTTACATTACAGACGTACATTTTGGCTGTGGCAGTATCAATAAATATATTGTGTGCGTTTTTTATTTTCTCAGAGCTATCGTATACTACAGGTATTGAGTCGGGTAAAAAGCTCAAATCCATAATTTGTAAAGAGCTAAATCCCTCATCAGATAGAGCGTATAAATACCCTTTGTAATCGTGATAATCTCTGTGAACAATATCCGTAATTACCGTGTGTTTTCCAGCAATAAAAGCTAATTCTTCGGTGTTAAAAGGATCCGTAACATTAAAAACATGAGTCCCTGCAGTAGACCCTATAAAGGCATATTCCAATCCGTCTTGTGCAAATCCCCAAACCTCGTTATATGTGTTGTTGTATTGGGCAGATCCCACCAAACTATCGTTGTCCCAATTGTATTTTAGTTGCACTTTATCGCTAATCTGTCCTATCGAAACAAAGGAAATTAGGACTGCGATTAATGTTGAAAATGTCTTCATTTTTTATGTCTAAATCGCTGATTAATTGATTGTAAAGCTACGTAATTGCTTCATAAAAAGGTCCTGTTCATCGAACAAGAATTCTGTTTTTATGGGCAATGTTTGAATCTGAATTCCTGAAATGTATGTCGAGAAATTTGAAAGTCTCATCCAATCCTTTTCAGTAGTAATAAGTCGGCTGTTTGTTTCTAGACAAAAATGAACAATTGCCTTTATTTCTATTAAAGAAAAATTGTGATGGTCTTTGAATCTGAAATGCTTAAGGATCTTAATTCCTTGAGAATTTAAATGGTCTTTTATGGGTTGGTCCGATACAATACCGGTTAACAAACAGGTGTTTATAGGCTCTAGTTTAGCTTCTGTAACCGTGTTTAAAGAGCTGTAATTTATAGTGCTAAAGTAAACTGGAGCAGAACTGTACTTTGCTATTTTAAGAATTATTTTTTCCTTAATTGATTTTGTTAAGGATAGGGGGCACTTGCTTATGATGATTGCATTTGCTCTCTCTGCGCCTTTTCTGTTTTCTCTAAGATTGCCTACAGGGATAATAAAATCATTGTAAAACAGCTTATCGAAACGTGTAATTAAGCAATAGAATTGTGCTTTTACTTTTAAATGCTGATAAGCATCATCAAGAATAATGAGCCGAGTATCAGGAGCGTTTTTTAAGATTGTTTTTATTCCTGTAGTTCGGTCTTCGCAAACATGGAAATGTGCTTCTTTGGCTTTTAGCATCATTTGTAAAGGTTCGTCACCAACGGTGTCGCTCGAAGCATTTTTAGTAACTTTTAGATAGCCTTTGGTTTTTCTGCCATAGCCTCTGCTTAAGAATGCAGTAGTAGAATCGTCAAATTCTGAAATCAGAAATTCTGTAAAGGGAGTTTTACCTGTTCCTCCTAAATTTAAATTTCCAACAACAATACTGGGCACAGGAATGGTAAAGCGATTGTCATCAGAGCTTAAGTAGTACCTATTGCGCTGCCTTACAATTATCCCATAGAGCCAAGAAAAAGGAATAAGAATAAGTCGTGAATTTTTCATTGCCGAAAAGTACAAAAATGAAATAGTATTAGAGTTTAGAATCTAATGACTACTGTTCAGGTTTCAATTTTAATATTTGCTAATATTGAGGTATGAAAGTAAAAGACATACAAGATTGTCTGGAGGCTTACGCTCCTGTCTCATTACAAGAGTCTTACGACAATAGTGGGCTATTGGTGGGAAGTCCGGATGACGAGGTTACAGGGGTGTTGATATCCTTAGATATGACAGAAGCCATTGTTGACGAAGCAATAGCTAAAGGATGTAGTATGGTTGTTTCGCATCATCCAATTATTTTTTCTGGACTGAAACGCCTTAATGGCTCAAATTATATTGAGCGAACTGTTATTAAAGCGATTAAGAACGATATTGCACTTTATGCAATTCATACCAATTTAGATAATGTTTCTGATGGTGTAAATGCCGTAATAGCGAAGAAACTAGGTTTGGAAAATCTTCAAATATTAGCGCCAAAATCGGGTCAACTTTTAAAGTTAGTGACCTTTTGTCCGTCTGATCATGCAGAAAATGTTAGGACCGCAATGTGTAATGCTGGAGCAGGAAGAATTGGTGAATACGATTACTGTAGTTTTTCGGCTTCTGGAGAAGGCACATTTAGGGCAGGAAAAAATACAAATGCCTATGTAGGTAAAAAAGGAGAAATCCATAAAGAAGCCGAGGTAAGAATCGAATTGGTTTTACCCAAATATGCAAAGTTGCCTGTTATTAAAGCGCTATTAAAAAGTCATCCGTACGAAGAGGTTGCTTATGATATTTATGACTTGAAAAATACCTGGGCAGAAATTGGGTCTGGAATGGTTGGAGACTTACCACAGTCAATGCCAACAATGGATTTTTTAAAGCTATTAAAGACGAATATGAAAGCAGGTGTGGTTAGGTATACCGATATGGTTTTAGAGAAAGTGCAGCGGGTGGCTGTTTGCGGAGGTTCTGGCAGCTTTTTGTTACCTAATGCAAAGGCTGCAAAGGCCGATATTTTCATTACTGCAGACTACAAATATCATCAGTTTTTTGATGCTGAAGGAGATATTGTAATTGCGGATATTGGCCACTACGAAAGTGAGCAATTCACAAAGGAGCTTTTGCAAGGAATTCTTCGTAAAAAATTTCCTACATTTGCACTCGTTTTGGCGGAGGTCAATACAAATCCTATCAATTACTTATAGAACATACGATGGCGAAAAAAGCAGCAACCAAAGAAATCACTGTTGAAGACAAGTTAAAAGCACTTTACGAGCTTCAGCGTATTGATTCTGCAATTGATAATATAAAAACATTGAGAGGTGAATTGCCTCTTGAAGTTCAAGATCTAGAAGATGAGATAGCGGGTTTAAATACGCGTATCGATAAGGTGAAGTCTGAGATAGATGTGCAAAATCAAGAAATTACTGAGCGTAAGAATACTATTTCTACCGCTAAAGAATTGATTAAAAAGTACGAAGAGCAGCAAATGAACGTACGTAACAACCGTGAGTACGATTCGTTGACTAAAGAAGTCGAATTTCAGAACTTGGAAATCGAATTGGCTGACAAGCGTATAAAAGAGGCTAAGGCAACAATCGCCTCTAAAAGCGAAATTATTGCTGCTGCTCAAGACAAAGCTGACGAGCGTAATAAGGATTTAGATCACAAAAAAGGTGAACTAGAATCTATTGTTTCTGAAACTCGTAAGGATGAAGAAGATTTAACTACTAAATCTGAAAAAGCCGAAGACGTAATCGAAGAGCGTTTATTAACCGCATATAAGCGTTTAAGAAGTAATGCCTTGAACGGTTTGGCTGTTGTTCCTGTAGAGCGTGAAGCTTGTGGTGGATGTTTTAGTAGTGTTCCTCCTCAACGTCAATTAGATATCCGTTCTCATAAGAAAGTTATAGTTTGCGAAAACTGTGGTAGAATTTTAGTTGATGCTACATTAGCAGAATAGATTTAAAAATTATATTTTAAAAAAGGGTCGTTTCGGTAATACCGAAACGACCCTTTTTCTATTTTAGACAAATGAGAAATACGCTTTGTCTCTTTGTTTTTATTTTGGCCTTCACTTCAGCGAAGGCCGAAGTGTACTTTGGACAGAACTGTAAATTAATTTATGGCGCTACAGTTAATTATGATTTTGTAACAGCAAAAGCACTATTAATAAAAGAACAACAAGAGCGTCCTGACAATTTATCCATATTATATCTCGGTCATTTACAAGATCTGCTAAGGCTGTACCTTACCGAAGACGAGGAAGCCTATCAGAGATTTATGGCTAATACGAGCCAAACGATTAATCAATTGAAATCGGAAGAGGAGAGTGCTTACCGTGATTTAATGATTGGTGAATTGTATTTATTTCGAGCAGTTTTGAAACTAAAATTCCAAGAGAATTTGTCGGCTGCACTTAATCTATTAAAGGCTAAAAATACCATAGAGAAATGTGCTGTGGATTACGCTGATTTTATTCCTATAAAATTGAGTTTAGGGGTTCTGCATGCATTTATTGGTGCTGTTCCAAATCAATACAAACCCTATATATCTATGTTAGGATTTAGGGGTACTGTTAAGCAAGGGGTGCAAGAAATTGATGTGGTGAGACATAGTTCAGAGTTCTATTTAAAAGATCTAGCTGGATTGCTTCAATCGTTTGTTGTAAACGAACTAACTCCTGATGAGCGGCTTAATCTCAGTCATTATGAAGTTTCAATGGAAAGCTTAATGAGTCAGTGTTATCAGGCAAAGCTGTGGACGCAGAATGGAAAGTCGGAAAAGGCCATAAGCTTGCTAAGTGAGAATTTGGATCATTACAAATCCTTAGAGACTTACTTTCCATACTACCTTTTGGGCAAAGCCAAATTGTTTCGTTTGGATAAAGATTCTGATTTACCCTTGTTGGAGTTTGTTAAGCATTACAAAGGAAAGAATTATTTAAAATCGGCCCACCTTTATTTAGCAATGTATTATTTTTTGGAAGATGATAAGAAGCATTTTGAATATCATAAATCCCAAATTGGGGAAGTCGGTTTTGATTATGTTGGTGCCGATCAACAAGCATTACGAAGGTTGCAAAATTGGCCAGAAAAGCCCTTGTTAAGAGCACAATTGTTATACGATGGAGGGTTGTACCAACAGTCGATAACTGAATTATCTGAATTTTCTAAAGTTAATTTAGCCGATGATGTACAACTCGAATGCAATTACCGACTAGCGTCTAGTTATTTGAAATTAGGGCAAATAGAAAAAGCAGAGGCCTTGATAGATAAAATATTGACCAATGAATATTCTAAAGATTACTTCCAGCCCAATGCGGCTCTTAAATTTGCTGTTGTATACGAAGCAAAAGGCGATATTTCGAAAGCATTAACCTATTACAATAAGGTCTTGCTGTTTGAAAACTATCCCTATGAAAGGTCTATTTCTCAAAAAGCAAAGGCAGGGTTAATTCGATTATCAAATTGATAACTAAGCTCTTTGCTTCATTAATTCCAGCTGTTTTTTAATTTCTTTTAAACAAAAATATTTAATCCAAAACTCACACTATCAGAAGTTTACTCGCTGATAATTTTTTATCCATTATTTTTATTGTTCATTTAAAAGCTCAAATAGCTCGTAAACCAATGACCTAGCTTATTCTTATCAGAGATCAAATTTCTGTTAAGAACTTACAGAATAATTTAAACGTATCCAGTCATAATTATCTTGGAGTATTAAATGAATTAGAAGACGTTAGACCAAGTATGGACAAAGAGTTAAAGTTTGTTTTTGGAGTGAAGAATTGGAAGTAGACTTTAAGCAGATGTATGATTCCAATACTGAATGGAGTAAGTCTGTTTTAATAATTATGGAAGAGCGTTCTCAAGGGGAGAGTTCTTTGGAGCATTTAGAAGGGAAGGCGAATAAAGCTTGCAACTTCTTCTTCCAACTTTATCTTTAAGGAATAGAAAACTGTTGTTGATCAAGAAAAACAAAAACGCATTTAATTACGGGATGTAAATATTTTTTAAAATCTTAGAATCAATCGTCAGATTTGCATTTTTCGTCTGGCTTAGCTCCACAAAGGCCACAAGACTCACCTTCGGCATTAATTACAGGGTTATTACTGGCACAAGTACCTGCAAATTTACCATCCTTTTTCACCAAAATTTTTATTGCAATACCTGCAAAACCTAGTGCTAATAATGCAAATGCTAATAATCCTACTTTCCAAATCATACTGCAAATTTACGCTGAAACTACTGCCCTACAAAATATTAACCTCTGCTTCTAAAGAGATTTTAAACATTTGATATACATCGGCTTGGACCTGCTTAGAAACAGCCAATAATTCGGCTCCTGTAGCCTTGCCGTAATTCACCAAAACCAATGCTTGTTTACTGTGCATACCAGCATCTCCAACTTGCTTACCTTTCCAACCCGCTTTTTCTATTAGCCAACCTGCGGCAAGTTTAACCTTGCCGTTTTCTAAAGGGTAGTTTAGAATATCTGGGTGTTGTGCTATTAAAGATTCAAAAACAGAAAAATCAATAATAGGATTCTTGAAAAAACTTCCGCTATTGCCTATTTCTGCAGGATTGGGTAATTTGCTTTTTCGAATTGTAATAATCGCATTGCTAACATCGACAATAGTTGGGTTAGTATCACTGCCCATTTTTTTTAATTCGTCTTGAATAGCCCCGTAAGATGTTTTTAGATCGGGTGTTTTGGACAATCGAAACTGAACCGAAGTAATTACATATTGATTCTTGAATTTACCTTTGAATACAGAGTCGCGATATGCAAATCCACAATCCTTGGCAGAAAATGTTTCCAATTCAAGCGTTTCTTTATTCAAGGCATCTAGACTTTCGAAACAATCTTTTAGTTCAACCCCGTAGGCTCCAATGTTTTGGATAGGGGCAGCACCAACTGAACCGGGTATTAGCGATAAATTCTCAACTCCGCTCCAGTCGTTATCTATACATCTAAGCACAAAGTTGTGCCACACTTCGCCACCACCAACTTCTACAATTACATGCGCTAAAGATTCCTCGATAATTTCTATACCAACCAATTCATTTTTAAGCACAAAGGCATCTAAATCTTTGGTCAATAACATGTTGCTGCCTCCGCCAAGAACAAACGGAATTTGATTGTTTTTTTTGCAAATTTGCAATAATTCAATCAGCTCATCAGTATTGCTAAAAGAAGCATAAAAGTTAGCCTTAGCGCTAATAGCAAAGGTGTTGAGCTTTTTTAGATTGTAATTTTCTTCTATTAACATGTAATCTGTTTTAATGCTGCTAGGCTGTGTTCCATCATGTTTTCAGAAATATCAAGGTGACAGACCAAACGAATGCTTTTAGGTCCGAAAGGCACCGCTAAAACACCTTTGTTTTTTAAGATTTCAAGAACCTGTTGTGTTGTTGTGTTTTCGAGAATGTCAAAAATTACAATATTAGTTTCGGGCTCAATAACTTTTCCGACCCACGATAAGCTAGCCAAACATGCAGCTAAGGTTTTAGCGTTATTGTGATCTTCAATCAGCCGTTCAACATTATTGTCTAAGGCAAAAATGCCAGCGGCAGCCAAATAGCCCGCTTGACGCATTCCTCCACCAAAAACTTTTCTTACCCTTTTTGCTTGATGGATGAAATCTGCACCGCCTAATAATAGAGAGCCAACCGGAGCGCCTAAACCTTTAGACAGACAGATAGAAATACTATCAAACCAAGTACCAAACTGCATAGCCGTTTGGCCTTTATGAACCAGAGCATTAAACAATCTTGCGCCATCTAAATGCAATGGCAAATTGTGTTGGTTGCAAAGCGAATGAATTTTCAATAATTCTTCTGATGTGTAGCAAGAACCCCCTCCTTTATTTGATGTGTTTTCTAATGCCACTAAGCTGGATACCGGAAAATGTACATCATCAGGATTGATTTCACCTTCAATTTGTTTGGCTGTAATTCTGCCTCGATCACCCGAAATTAATCGAACCGAAGCTCCAGAATTAGAAGCAATGCCGCCACCTTCGTAACGGTAAATATGTGCCAGATCGTTGCAGATAACTTCATCACCAGGGGTGGTATGTACTTTAATAGCAATTTGGTTAGTCATGGTGCCAGAAGGGCAAAAAAGAGCCGCTTCCATACCAAAAATATTCGCAGTTTTTTCTTCCAAAGCATTAATGCTTGGATCCTCACCAAACACATCGTCACCCACCTGGGCTGCATACATGGCTTCTAGCATTTCTTTGCTAGGCTTTGTTACTGTGTCACTTCTAAAGTCGCAAATCATTGTCCTTGAAATTCATAAATAATACTTCCTCCTTGCTCGTTGCCTGCGTATTTGTATTCTGTAAAACGCGTTTTTTCGGCATAGGTTACAGCAGTTTCCCACAAACACTTGTCGTAAGGCGTGGATAAGGCTGTGTTTACTTGTGCCCTACTTACTCTGCCTTTTTTGTTTACCCAAATGTTTAAAACAATCTTGCCGCTATTTTCGCAAAGGTAAACCGGAATCGGGTCTACGGTACATTTACGAAACATTACACGGTAGGTAATGAAACTGTTTTTACTAGGGCCAAGCGAATTGGGATCTTTGTTGAGCTTTGATTTAGAAGGTGTTTTATTGCCTTTTTTGCTGAAGCCTTGGCTGCTATTTTTTGCAGGAGTATTTTCTGTGCCAGATTCGGTTTCTTGCAGCTCTTCTTCTTCAATCAATTGCTGTCTAGCTTCAGCTGCATCTTGATCTAATTCTTCTAAGGTTTTGGAGATTTCATCGTCAAACTCGGTAGCTTCTAAATCTTGAGCTTGATTGGTGATTTCTTGTTCGATCTCGGGCTCTTTCGTAACTTCTATGGGGATTTCTGGTTCTTCTTCCGGTGTTTCGAATTCCAATTGAATCAATTGATCATTAAACTTGTCGGGGATGGGGTTTACCAAGCTTCTGCCAAACATAATTCCAATAAAAAAAATAAGGTGCAAACAAGCCGTCACCAAAATGGCAACTTGTTTCTCTTTCGAAATTAATTGGATCAGTTTTTTAATCATGCAGGGCAAAAATAAGATAATCTTAAAGCGAGCGGTGTTTCATTTGCTTTGATTTATTAGGACTTTTTTCTGCTAAGTCGGGGCTTTGCATTTCGAATTAAGTATTTTCGGCTAGTGAATAAGCGAAAAAAAGTAATCGTCTCTGTTATCAATGATCTTTCAACGGATCAAAGGGTGCATAAAGTCTGTCAGTTTCTTGAAAACAAGGGGTTTGATGTGTTGCTTGTGGGTAGAGTGTTGTCGGGTAGTATGCCTTTAGATCGAAGCTATCAAACCAAACGAATGCGATTGTTATTTACACATGGGGCATTTTTTTATGCTGAATTTCAATTGAGA
>JBLHRE010000029.1:0-15485 GCA_047625765.1 Flavobacteriales bacterium | reverse complement strand
TTTATAGATGGAAACTTAGGCTTAGAGTATCGCTATTCTAACAATTTAACGGCCTTTATAAATGCGAACAATTTGCTAGGAAATAATTACAACCTATGGGAAGGGTATCAATCTCAGGCCTTTAATATTTTGGGAGGATTTACCTATAAGTTTTAGCGCTAAAAATTGTTGATTTATTGTTAACAAAATAAAGGGAAAGGCCAATGAAAATTGGCCTTTTTCTATGGCGTTTTGTTATATTTGTTAGACTAGTTAAAATTAACACGAAACTTACTATTTATATAGCATGAGCGAAGCAGGAAAAGAGTATAGTGCTGATAGTATTCAGGTACTAGAAGGATTGGAAGCGGTACGTAAACGTCCTGCCATGTATATTGGTGATATTGGTCAAAAAGGACTGCACCATTTGGTTTACGAAGTTGTAGATAACTCGATCGATGAGGCGCTTGCTGGACATTGTTCGGATATCAAAGTTTTCATCAATGAAGACAATAGTATTACTGTAGAAGATGATGGCCGTGGTATCCCAGTCGATATGCACGAAAAAGAAGGGAAATCTGCTCTAGAGGTAGTATTGACCGTGCTTCATGCAGGGGGTAAATTCGATAAAGACTCTTATAAAGTTTCTGGTGGATTGCACGGTGTTGGTGTATCCTGTGTAAACGCGCTTTCTAGTTTCTTAAAAGCTGAGGTTCATAAAGATGGAAAAATTTATGAAATGGAGTTTTCGATTGGGGTTCCGCAAACAGAATTAAAGGTTGTTGGCGAAACAGACAAACGTGGTACTATAATCCACTTTAAGCCAGACGCAACTATTTTTATAGAGTCTGAATATAAATTTGATATTCTTTCTGCACGTTTGCGTGAGTTGTCCTTTCTAAATAAAGGGATTAACTTGAACCTAACGGATAGAAGACGACAGGATGATGAAGGAGTTGATATAAGCGAACATTTCTATTCTGACAGAGGATTGGAAGAGTTTGTAGAGTTGCTGGATGAGAACCGTGAGAAATTGATCGACAAGGTCATTCACATGGAAGGAGAGAAGAATGGTATTCCTGTTGAAGTTGCAATGCACTATAACACCACTTACGGAGAAAATATCCACTCTTACGTTAACAACATTAATACACATGAAGGTGGAACCCACCTTGCAGGTTTTAGAAGAGCATTAACAAGAACTTTAAAGGCATACGCAGATAAATCTGGGATGTTGGAGAAAGAGAAAGTTGAAATTGCTGGTGATGATTTCCGCGAAGGTTTAACAGGAGTTATTTCTGTTAAAGTGATGGAACCACAGTTCGAAGGTCAAACAAAAACTAAATTAGGTAACCGCGAGGTTTCTGGAGCTGTTGACCAGTTGGTAGGTGAAATGCTGAATTACTATTTGGAGGAAAATCCAAAAGATGCTAGGCAGATAATCTCTAAAGTGGTTTTGGCAGCAAAAGCAAGGCAAGCCGCAAGAAAAGCCCGCGAAATGGTACAGCGTAAAAACGTTTTATCAGCAACGGGGCTGCCGGGTAAACTATCTGACTGTTCTGAAAGAGATCCGGAAAAATGTGAAATTTTTCTTGTCGAGGGAGATTCGGCAGGTGGAACGGCTAAGCAAGGTCGGGATAGGAATTTTCAAGCAATTCTTCCATTACGTGGTAAGATTTTGAACGTTGAAAAAGCAATGATGTACCGTGTTTTTGAAAATGAAGAAATCAAGAATATGTTTACCGCTTTGGGTTTAACTATTGGAACTGAAGAGGATTCGAAAGCCTTAAACATAACTAAATTGCGTTACCATAAGATCGTAATTATGTGTGATGCCGATGTTGATGGTTCTCACATTGCGACCTTAATTTTAACTTTCTTCTTTAGATACATGAAGGAGTTGATTGAAAATGGTTACATCTATATTGCCACTCCACCTTTATACCTGGTTAAAAAAGGAGCTAAGCAAGAGTATGCTTGGAACGATAACCAACGCGATAAGTTAGTTACTCAAATTGGAGGAAACAAAGAAGGATCTGTAGGTGTACAACGTTACAAAGGTCTTGGAGAGATGAACGCTACGCAGTTGTGGGATACAACAATGAACCCAGATTTCAGAACGTTACGTCAAGTAACTATCGATAGTGCTGCAGAAGCAGATAGAGTATTTGCGATGTTGATGGGAGATGATGTTCCGCCACGTAGAGAGTTTATCGAGAAAAATGCAAAATACGCTAAGATTGATGTTTGATCATTAGCCTATTATATTCTAAAACGCCACCCGGTTCCGGGTGGCGTTTTTTTTGCTTTTATAATAAATGATTTGTTTATTTTTCAGCCTTCATAACCCTATTAAACAAAAGTACTTATGGTACTGTCTAACCTTAAACGCGGTAGAAATGTTGAGATATTTCTCTGGATTATTATTCTTGTCGAAATCGTTGGTTTCATTTCTTCTTATTTGCAATACGATTTAATTGTAATGGCACAAGATGGTTTAGGAATAAGTCAATCTACTGCCGATAGTAATGATATAAGAGAGTTGATAATTACAAGGGTATTTGCGGTTACCTATATCATTGCCGTTGTGCTTTTTATCATGTGGTTTCGAAGAGCTTATAATAACCTGAACCGCATGGGGGTAGACACGGATTATCGTGAAGGTTGGGCTGCAGGAGCATGGTTTGTGCCGTTTCTAAACCTGTACAGACCTTATCAAATAATGAAGGAATTGTATGAGAAAACGTATCAGAAGTTCCAGGGGCGCAACAATAATTTTGATGTGTTAAGAGATATTAATTTGGTAGCAATGTGGTGGACTTTGTGGATCTTGAATAATATTATTGGTCAAATTAGCTCGAAAATTTCAAGAAGTGCAGAAACATTGGAGCAGTTGATAAATGCAACCAATGTACATATGATCTATTATGTAGTTGGTATCATTTCTGCTTTTGCGACTGTAAAAGTGATAAGAAACTACAGTGCCATAGAGCCCTTGCTGGTAGATATGAATGACGCGGAAATAGTGGCAGATGAAATTGAGGAAGCTGATTCCTATCAACCTAATAAGATTTACCTAAAGTAATTAAGGTTTTCTTCTTTTATAGAAGCCCATAAAAAGTTGAGTTAACACCTGATCTTGCTCGTTTTTGACATTCCACTCTTGCAGAATCGTATTCTTGTTTATAACAGACCAAGTTATTTCATTGTAGAATAGGCCGTTTTCACCGGGGATATTTGCACTGCGCATTATCATTTTTCCGCCAACGAATTGCCCCGACAATTTCAAATTCCCACCTTGATTATCTAGCCATAATTGATGCCATAAACTATCCGATGCATCAAAGTAATTGTAGCTGGTTCCAGACATGGTGTTAGAACTCCAGTTTTCTTGCAAAATACAATTGTCTTGCATTTTAACGATGTGGTTCGAGCCCATCCAAACCTCAGAAGAGTCATAAACATTCCAATCTCCAGCCAAAAAATCAAATTGATTATACGATTCGGAACAGCAATTACAAATACTATCCGTTTGGGCAAAAGTGAAATTGGTAAGTATTAGGACGAAGGCCAAAATTTTTATTTTCATAGGCTTGATTTCGAATTCAAGGTAATGAAAATTCGTATTAATGAAGCGCATAAAAAAAAATTGGCTATTTGGTCTAAATATTATTTAGACCAAATAGCCAATTTAAATAACGTGATTTTTTAGTTTACAAAACTAGCATTGTTAGGAATTAAACCAATACTAAACAAAGTGTCAATGGTACCGTTTGCATACAATCTAATTGCATCTCCAGAGGCAACAAAACCATTGGCATCAAAGGCATAAATTACTTCATTGTTTTGGTCTATTGCCATGCCGTAATAATAACCTGCAATTTCTGGCGTGATTGTTATCGTAGTTGAATTACTTGCCATTTTACAAACACCATTGTAGTTGTAGTACAGCATATCTCCATCCTTATTAATCAGTAAATTGCTTGGGTTTCCATCCGTATTAGGGAAATTGACTGTGCTTAAATTCCCATTTTCAATTTGCACCAATGCACCTGTGGTAGGTCCAGCAGCATCCCATGAAGCCCTTCCAGAACACAAAATACGAAGGTTATTGTTATTGTCTACTACCAAACTGTTTGGTCCATGAGGCACTACAATGTTTTGTTCTACTGTGTTGTTCGATAAATCGATAACAGAAACTAAATTTGTGTCCTTGTTAACTACATACAATTTACTTTCGTAAATCAGCATTTTGTCTGGCGATTTAGAGACATTTATTGTTTCTGTAATTGCATTCGTATTTAGATCGATAACTGCAATTCTTCCTGTATCTAAAGCTGTGTACCCAACCCATTCGGACACATAGCCAGTATTACCAGAAACAACCATATATCTAGGTAGCGATAAACCCGAAATTGTTGTAATAGAAGTAAAATCATCCATATTTACAACTTCAATTTTGTTAGACCCACCAGCAACGATATACCCTTTGTCACCGACAATAGTAAATGATTGTACTTCACCAGCAGGAACATCATTGGCTAAATTGAAAAGTTCAGTTGTTATGGAATCATTATCAAGATTGACATAAGAAATGTCACCATTACCCGCTCCAAAATTACCTTCGTTAATTATGTAAGCCGAGTTTGCGCTTTGAATGAATTCTTTTTGCTCTTCTTCTTGTTTACAAGAAATGAATGCTATTGCCGCTAAGGCAACCATAGAAGCAAGTTTACTAGTGTTTTTCATTGTTTTTTGTATTTAGTTTAAATTGAATTTTTAATAAAAATTGTCTTGGCATTTGCACTTGCCCTTCTACACCAATTAATTGGGTGCTGAATACATTGTTGCAGTTTAGGCTCAGGCTTAAATCGTGTTTGTCATCATTTTGCCAAGAAATAAATAGACTATGTATTTGCTGTCCAGGGATTGGTCTCGAATGATCGGTTGTTGTATGCCTAATTCCTGTGAAATTGGACATCCATCGCAAGCCAAAGTCTTTAGGCAATCTTATTTCTGCTGATAATTTCTGCTGAAATTGAGGTGTGTAGATCAGCTGTTTTTCAGTTTTAGCATCAATGGCTTGATTCAAAGAAGTGTGAGATTCTACAATTAACAATGACGAATAGATAGAATTGAAAATCACTTTAGAAAATCGAGTAGTGATATCTACCCCTTTAGAGTTTACGGTACGCAAATTTTCAGGCGACCAATAACCTTGATTGCTAGGGGTCCATTGAATCCAATTGTTTACTGATAGCTTGTACGTATTTAATTCAACGAAAAGATGCTTGTTAAATAAGCTTTGCGAAAGCCCAAAATCTAGATTCATCCCAGATTCAGGCAATAGATTTTCATTTCCACCAGGAGTCCAATATTTATCGTTAAAGGTCGGTACTCTAAAATGTTTCCCCATATTGGTGTAAAATTTAAACCATTTGGTTTGCCACTCTAAGCCAAAAGCGGGTATTAAAGGGACTTTAGTGGTGCTTCTAATTTCTGATCTAAGCCGAGTTTGAAATTTCAAACCTAATGGAAGAAGGTTTGCAGAAATAGAACCATAGCTAGCATAGAGGTATTCCTCTTTTTGTCCAAAAGCATCGCTTTGGCCAATTAGTTTTTGTACTTGGTGATGTAAGCTAGTATTGAAATAATAGGGCTTTTTTTTGCCTATTATTTTGTCAAAAGTTTGTGACAGTCCTATTAGTTTAGTAGCCGCTTGGCTTATCAGGTTTATTTTTTTGTCTGTATAGGTTAATCGATCGTCACTGTAAAAAGCATTGGTATTTAACTTTAGATTTCTCCTGTCCGATTTAAAATTCCATTGTAAAGAAACTTTTGTCCCTGCATCGTCTTGTATTGCAAAGTTGGGCATACTTGCCATACCTCCAGGTAATTCTCTTTCCGATTTAAATGTCCAAGTATTTAACTCTATAGCATTGTTTGGGTTTATGCTATAGCCAATAGAGTTACACTGTTTCCAATTACTATAGCTTGCATTGTCTAATATTTGAGTCGGAAAAGCCAAGCGTCTGGTATTTTTAAAATCAAAATCGTTAGCCGCTTGATTCCATGTAAAGTTCGAAGCAATTCTCCATTTGTTTACTTTCTGCGAAATTGAGAATTGGTATAGCGCAAGGCCATAGCTCCCAAAGCCCTGCAACAGGCCAATTTCATTTTTTGTGGATTCGGTAAAAGATTGAATTACAACCGTTCCACCAACAGAACTGCTACCAAATCTTGTTCCAGAAGCTCCAGAGATTAATGCAATTTCACTATTGTCGAAAATGGGTATTAAACCAAAATCAGTAATTCCATTGTTTAAATTATTTAAAGGAATTCCGTTCCATACCACGTTAGTATGGCTAGCGCTGGTCCCTTTAAAACTTATGGATTGTAGCGATGAGACACCGTAAGACTTAATAAATACAGGCGTTTCTTGCTGTAACACATTGGCCATGGATTGGCCTTTAAAACTTTGTAGAGTAGCACTATCAATTTTCTGATGCTTGTTTCCAATATCAGTAAGGTCTAGCGTTTTAACGCTAAGGATAACTGTAGGCAATAGAGTAGTGTCCTGCCCAAAAGCTGGGCAAGTAAAAGCAATAAATACAAATATAGAGTACAGTCTTTTCATACGTATCACCTTTCTCCCGAAGGTTATATTACGTTGTTTAAGAAAAGGCAGGTCTTCTGGCTCACCCCAAATCCGCCTTCCCATCGATAATGCATCAATAGTGGCTTGTGTTGGAAATATGCAATTTGCATATTGGGTTTACAGCTGCGGGAACAGCTCCGAATTTTAATCGGATTCCCTATTATTCCTTAATAGCTTTAAGGAACCTTTTCGAGGACAAATGTATACTAATTTGGCAAATAAAAAACCGCTTTAGCATTTGGGGAGCTAAAGCGGTTTATAGATTAGAGGTGAGTTTATATTTTGTTAGATAATTTCTCTTTGATGGTATAAAAGTCAACTAATTCTTGGAGGCTACCTATTATTTTGAGTAAGTGCAGGGGTTTAATGAGTAAGTGATATTTTTTTGCTGAAAATCACAGATTTTTAGCAATAGGATGCGTGGAAGAATGTCAATTTAGGATTAAATCTGCTCTAACCGGGTAATGATCCGAAAGCTCTTGCTCGTTTAACACTTTGTAATTGAATGCATCCCACTGGGAATGATGTAAAATATAATCGATTCTAAATGAAGGAAGGTAGCGGGTATAGGTCTTGCCAAACCCAGAGCCACTTTCTATAAATGCATCATTTAGATTTTCTGTTAACGAATGGTATACATAGGATTGAGGTACATCATTAAAATCGCCCAAAAGAACAATAGGGTATGGGCTATTGGCAATTTCTCTTTTTAGGACATCAATCTGAAACGTTCTAGATTTATAGGCTTTACGCATGTTACCTAAGATCTTGAGTGTCCCAACTTTTAACTCTTCCTCTGTTTTTTCCTTATTGATATTGTCTAGAAAAGCATAATCACGGGCCCCTAATTTTAGAGAAGCCAAATGGGCATTAAACACACGGATAGTGTCAGAATCAACCCTAATGTCGCTGCGCATTATAGCGTTGGCCGAATTGTTGACATTGCTAATGAGGTAGCTGTTTAAAATGGGATACTTGCTATAAATTGCAAGGCCATAATTCTTATTGGGATTAATAAGCTTAACTTTTTTATAGGGGAATTGCAACAGATGAATATTGTCGTTTTTTTTATAATATTCCTGAATCCCTACAATGTCTGCATTCTGCTCGTTTATGAGATTAATTTGCTTTAAATCAATACCATCTTCATCTATCCAATTGTATAAATTAAACAGTCGCACATTGTAAGAGAGTATTCTTAACGATTCATTAGGGTTTAGGTCTTTAGAATTCCCTAATCCTTGGTACAGGTTACCAATAGAACTCCATGTAAGTATAAAACCAAACAGCGGTAGTAAAAAATATTTTTTAAAACGATAAACCCAATATAGGAAAAAGCAAATATTAATGAGGAGCCACAAAGGATAGCTCATAGCAATTAGCCCAGCAATGTAATAATTGCCAGGATGTATATGAACAAAATAATGAGATAGAAGTAAAGCAAGCGTGCTTAGGTTGTTCAACCAAAATAATAATTTCCCAAAAAATGACACACGTTTAGGCATCAACGACCAGCTTTAAATAAAAAATCTTTTTCAGCCTTACTAAGGCTATCGTACCCATGTCTCGAAATCTTATCAAGAATTGCATCCATCTCCTTTTGGTATTCTGCTTTCCGCTCGTGGAATTCTTGGTCGGTTTTGGTTTTTTTATAAACTGTTTTTAAAGGCGATTTTTTCTTTTTAAAATGGGGTAATGCGTTAAGTGTTTTTTCTAGAAAACGTTCAAAACCGCTAACTAGATCTTTCCCGCTTTTAAGGTTCAGACCATACAAATAACCAAAGATAGCACCACCTAAATGTGCAATATGGCCGCCAGTATTGTTTTTGATGTTGATAAAATCGAGTAGGATAAAACCCATTGCAACATATTTTAAAGGGATATCTCCTATAAAGCGAAACTGCATTTTATAATTGGGCTGATAAGCAGCAATTGCAACAAAAACAGCCATTACAGATGCCGAAGCACCCAAAGCACGCATGTATGGCATATCGGCCGCAAGTACTGGAAAAATGTTGTAGGCTGCGATGTACAGAGCTGCTCCTGCAAATCCGCCTAATAAATAAATAGACAGTATTTTTTTGCCGGGAACAAACTGACTAAAGATCTGTCCACCAAAAAATAAGACCATCAAATTGAAGAAGATATGAAGGAAGTTGTGGTGGAAAAACATGTAGGTAAGAACAGACCAAGGACGGTAAATTAAAGCGCCCAAATCTGCAGGTACGGTAAACCAAAACGAGGAATCGAAATCACTTCCAGTAATTAAGAAGCCTAAGGCATCAAAAATCATTTGGAGCGCAAAGATTCCAATGTTAATCAAGATTAACTTGCTTAACATGCTGCCATTATTAAAATAAGATTTGATATCTGTTAGGATGTTCATATTTAGTACATGTGTTGACTTTTTTTGTTCCAAAAACGAATCAATAAAAACCCTATCAACATTCCACCTAAATGAGCAAAGTGAGCCACATTGTCGGCCGGGTTGGCAGAAATCCCGCTATACAATTCTAAAGCACCATATAACATTACAAAATATTTAGCCTTTATTGGGATTGCAAAATAAAGGTAGATTCTTGTGTTTGGAAATAACATTCCAAAAGCTAGCAAAACCCCAAAAACAGCTCCAGATGCTCCAACTGTAGGTGTGCTGGTTTTTAAATCTAAAAACTCGTTTGCAACCTGAAGAGCCTTTTGCGCATAGGATGTATTATTAGGTTGGTACGTCCATTGATTTACCAATTCGTACAAGTTGTTATAATTACTAAGTTCACTCGGAACATTTTTATCTAAAAATGCACGGTATGTTTCTGGATTTGCATTATTCGCTAGAACATCTATTTCAGATTGTAATTGAGAAAGATCCCACCACGTGTACGTTAAATGAATTAAAGCTGCACCTAGTCCTGTTAAAAGGTAGTAGATAAGGAAACGTTTTCCACCCCAAATATTTTCCAATGAATTACCAAACATCCACAAGGCAAACATATTTAGGGCAACGTGTTGGAAATTGCCATGCATAAACATGTGTGTAATAATTTGATAAGGTTGAAATTGACCAGAGCCAATTTGATATAATCCAAGGTACTTTATCAAATCAACACCATAGGTGCTTTCTAAAACATAGGTAGCAACAAAGAACAGTCCATTGATAATCAGCAGGTTCTTTACAATTTCCGGTAAAAAGCTAAACTTGTTAGGTCTATATGTATTCATTAATTGAATTTTTTATCCAAATCCTCTGGATTTATAGTAATCAAAACGGTTTTTCCATTAGGGCAATGATAAGGCATTTGGCAAGCAAAAAGTTGCTCTACTATGTAGCGCATTTCCTCTAGGTTTAGTTTTTGCCCTTTTTTGGTAGCCATTGATTTTGAAATGCTTTTTGCCAGCATTTCGTTGGCATTGTTTTTAAACTCTGTATTCTCATGTTTATAACAATCTAAAACATCTTCTATAATATTAGAGATATCGGACTCCTTAACCCCCATAGGAACACCATTTACAATTAACATTTGATTGCCCATAAACTCAAAGTCAAAACCTAATTGTACAACTTCTTCTTGAATCTCTTTGAAAAGGGCAATTTCGCCCGAATCTAAATTCATTTGATGTGGGAAAAGTAATTGTTGCGATGCCGCAGCACCTTTTTTTAATTGCTTGTTAAGCGTTTCAAATAAGATTCTAAAGTGCGCTCTTTGCTGATCTATAACGACCAACCCTTCGCCAGAATTGGTTACAATATATTTTTGTTGAATCTGGTAAGTCAATTTCGAAGCATCCCCAACTTCTTCAATATCCAGTTTCTCTTGGCTCGATTCTATGTCCAAATTCTGAAACATTTGTTGCCAATTTTCTTGAGGTTTCGGTTTGCTTGAACCGAAATTAGAAGTTCCAAGTCCGCCAGATATGGTATTTGATTTTTGAATAGTATCCGGTTCAAAGGGGTTAAAACTTGGATCGACCTGAATGGTTGGAATTTTTATTTGTCCAGGCTTTTGATACGATATCTGTTCTACATCAGGATCTTTATCAAAATCTAAACTAGGTGACACATTAAATTGGCCTAATGATCTTTTTACGGTAGAACGCAACATGGCATAAATTGCCTTTTCATCTTCAAACTTTATTTCGGTTTTTGTTGGATGAATATTAACGTCTATTTTTTCAGGATTGATGTTTAGAAATAAAAAATACCCAGCATGATATTCGGAAGCTAAAAGCCCATCAAAAGCATTGTTAACCGCATGATTGAGGTAATTGCTCTTTATAAATCTATTGTTTACAAAAATAAATTGCTCACCTCTGGTTTTTCGCGCAAATTCTGGTTTAGCGATATGCCCAGAAATTTCTACAATATCTGTTTTCTCCTCAATAGGCACATATCGTTGCGTTGATTTGTGTCCGAAAACCGCAGTTATGCGTTGTAATAAATTGCTTTTTGGTAAGCGAAATAGTTCGTTGCCATTATGTATTAAACTAAAACCAATAGAATGATGTGGAATAACCACTCTATGAAACTCGTCTAAAATATGCCTAAGCTCAACTTGGTTCGATTTTAAGAAGTTTCTTCTTGCTGGCACATTAAAGAACAAGTTCTTTACCATAACATTGGTACCTTCGGCTGTATGGCAGGTGTTCTGTTCTTTTACTTCGCTTCCTTCAATTTTTATAGACGAACCCAGTTCATCTAAAGCTCTTCGGGTCTTTAATTCTACTTGTGCAATTGCAGCAATAGAAGCCATAGCCTCACCACGAAAGCCTTTGGTTTTTATGTGGTATAAATCATCTACCGTTTTTAGCTTTGAAGTTGCATGACGTTCAAAACACATACGCGCATCGGTATCGCTCATTCCATTCCCATTATCAATAACCTGAATCAGTGTTTTTCCAGAATCTTTGATAATTAATTGGATGTGATTTGCGCCAGAATCAATGGCGTTTTCTAAAAGCTCTTTAACTGCAGATGCAGGTCTTTGTACAACCTCGCCCGCAGCAATTTGATTTGCAACATGGTCAGGTAAAAGTTGAATAATATCAGCCATTAACGGTAAATGATAAAGTAAGCTAGTAGTAAAATAATCACAAATAATAGAAGTACTCGCGAGTTTGATTGAGACACGGCTTTAGATCTTCTTTCGGATAAAAAACCTTTGTCAACAACAGAGCCTTTTTTCTCTAACTCTAGGTCCTTAGCAATTTGGTGTCGCCTATCATTTAAACGATCTTTACGTTCGTTGTAAAAGCGCGATTTATACTCGAACGTTTTGTTTCGATTTATCTTAAATAAAGAGGGCAATTTAGGAGCCGGCATAAGTAATGATTTAGGCGAATAGCAAAGGTAATAATCTATTACTAACTTTTTACAACCAGCACAGAGCTAATATAAAACCCGCTAATTTTTTTTTACGTAACTATACTATTAAACCAAATCTAATTAATGACCAATATAATAGTAATAGGCGCTGGTTTTGCTGGCTTAAGTGCAGCATGTTCTTTGGCTCAAAAAGGGTTCAAGGTGCAAGTCTTAGATCGGCACTCCAAACCAGGAGGACGTGCTCGGCAAATTCATGCACAAGGATTTACGTTTGATATGGGGCCAAGTTGGTATTGGATGCCTGATGTTTTTGATGCGTTTTTCGAAGGTTTTGGAAAGAAAACCTCCGATTATTACGATTTAGAAAGATTAGATCCATCGTACAAGGTGATTTTCGAAGACGAAGCTATGAATATTCCAGCTAAGGAAAACGAACTTATAGCCTTATTCGAGAAAGTGGAAAAGGGTAGTGGCAAAAAGTTACAGAAATTCTTGAAAGATGCCCAGTTTAAATATGAGGTTGGAATGCAAGATTTTATTTATAAGCCAGGAGCCTCCATTTTAGAGTTTTTAGATAGAAGGGTAATTAGCGCAAGTTTGAAACTTCATTTGTTTTCTAACATTTCTAAGCTGATTCGTGAAGAATTTAAGAACAAGAAATTGCAAGAGTTGTTGGAGTTTCCGGTGCTTTTTTTAGGAGCGAAACCACAAAATACTCCTGCTTTGTACAGCTTAATGAATTATGCCGATATGAAATTGGGTACCTGGTACCCGAAAGGAGGAATGGTGAAAGTTGTTGATGCAATGTATGATTTGGCCTTAGAACTGGGAGTTGTGTTTAAATTCGACTGCGAAGTGAAGGAGGCCATAATAGAAAAAGGAATATTTACAGGCGTAGAATGTACGCAGGAAGTAATAAAGGCCGAAGCTTTGGTAGCTGCAGGAGACTATAATTATTTCGAGCAAAAGATGTTGCCTAAGAAATACAGAAGATATGATGAGGTATATTGGGAAAAACGAAAAATGGCTCCATCTTCAATTATTTTTTATTTGGGTATCGATATAAAGATTCCAAAGCTCGAACATCATAATTTATTTTTTGATGCCGATTTCGAGAAACATTCAAATGCCATTTACGAAACCCCATCATGGGTTGAAGATCCCTTGTTTTATTTAAGCTGTACTTCTATTACAGATGATACTGCTCCAAAGGGCTGCGAGAATTTATTTTTATTAATTCCTACTGCTCCAGGTTTAAAAGACACGGAAGAAGTAAGGGCGAACTATTTAAAGAGAATGATTAAGCGTATTCAAAAGCAAACGGGAGTGGATATTACCGGTCACATTATTTACAAGCAAAGCTTTTCCTATCAAGATTTCGTAGAACAATATCATTCTTTCAAAGGCAATGCATATGGATTGGCAAATACCTTAGATCAAACGGCAATCTTCAAGCCGAAAATGAAAAGTAAGAAAGTAGAAAATATATTTTATGCGGGGCAACTTACGGTTCCAGGTCCAGGAGTGCCTCCATCAATCATATCGGGACAAATAGTCGCTAATTTAATTGCTAAGAAGTTTTCAAAATCATCATCAATATGAAAGTACTTTACGATACTATTTCTAATGCGTGTAGCAAAGAAATAACACAAACTTATAGCACCTCATTTTCTTTAGGGATTAAAAGTTTGGCCACTAGATTTCATACTCCCATTTATGCAATTTATGGCTTTGTAAGATTGGCAGACGAGATAGTAGATTCATTTCATGCCTACGATAAGGTTGGATTGTTAGATCAACTTTCAAAGGATACCTACAAGGCCTTGGATCAAGGGATATCTATAAATCCAGTGCTAAACAGTTTTCAGAAGGTTGTAAGGAGTTATGGCATTGAACATTCTTTGATTGATGCCTTTTTAAAAAGTATGCGTTTTGATTTAGATCAGTATACCTATAGTAGAGTAGGTTTTGAAGAGTATGTGTATGGCTCTGCCGAGGTTGTTGGATTGATGTGTTTACAAGTATTTGTTGAAGGAGACAAGCAATTGTACGAAGCTTTAAAGCCTGCTGCAAAAAGTTTAGGCGCTGCTTTTCAGAAAATTAATTTTTTAAGAGACTTGCAAGAAGATTACAAAACCTTAGGCAGAACCTATTTTCCTGGAGTAGATTTCGAGACTTTTACCGATGCAGATAAGATTCAAATAGAATTAGAGATAGCCAAAGATTTTAAAGCTGGTTACGAAGGAGTTAAAAAGTTGCCTATAGGAGTAAAATTTGGAGTTTATGTAGCGTATGCTTACTATTTTAGATTGTTTCAGAAAATTAAAAATACCCCTTCAAAAAATGTGATGAAAGCAAGAATCCGTATCCATAATGTGCAAAAAGGGCGGATCTTTGTTTTGTCATATCTCAAACATTCATTCAAAATGATATAATGCGCGTTGGTTTACTCATAATAGGATTGTTGATAGGAGCATTGCTTCGAGGGCAAACATTAAAAGAAGTTAGAGAACAATATGAAATTGCAAATCATAAGGAGTCTGTAGCCGAATTATTGGCCAATTCTAAGGGGTTTAGCGATCCTGTACTTTTGGGTTATAAGGCATCGGCAAAAATGTTGTTGGCAAAACACTATTGGAATCCGTATGCTAAGTTTGCCAGCTTTGTTGAGGGTAGAAATGAGTTAGAAGCTTTGATTTCTAGTAATTTGTATAATTTTGAATTGAGGTACTTAAGGTTGATAATTCAGTGCAATTGTCCAATTTTTTTAGGGTATAACAAGCAGATAAATGAAGATAAATTGTTTGTAATTCAACACTTTCAGCAATTTTTAGGTTTGCCCGAAAATAGAGAGTTTGCAGACAAGGTTTTATCTTATTTAAAAACACTTAATGTCTTTAGCAAACAAGAAATAGAATTGCTACTGGTTAGAATAAATTAAAAATGAAATGGTAGAAGAGTTGGTGATATTAGTTGATAAAGAGGATAATGCATTGGGTTTAATGCCGAAAATGCAAGCTCACGAGCAAGGGCTGCTGCATCGCGCATTCTCTGTTTTTATATTAAACGATCATAAAGAGTTGCTGCTCCAGCAGCGTGCTTTAGGAAAATACCATTCTCCAGGCTTGTGGACCAACACCTGTTGCAGTCACCCAAGAAATGGAGAGACTATTAGTGAAGCCGCAAATAGACGCTTAGAAGAGGAGATGGGTATGTCTTGTGATATGGAGTCTGTTTTTAATTTTGTGTATAAAGCTGACATGGGCAATGGATTAACCGAGCACGAATTAGATTATGTGTTGATAGGGAGAAGTAATGCCAATCCTGTTTTAAATTCTGAAGAGGTTGAAAATTATAAGTGGGTTAATCTAGATGATTTGGCAATAGACTTGAATATTAATGCTGATCAGTATACAGCCTGGTTTAAAATCATATTTGATCGATTTCACAATTACGTATCAATAAATAAAAAACTATAAAATGCCTTGGTATTTAAACGTTGCTATTGTTTTAGGAACCTTCTGTTTT
>JBLHRE010000028.1:0-15510 GCA_047625765.1 Flavobacteriales bacterium | reverse complement strand
ATAACTAGATTTTGTCCAAATTTGATCCTCATATTCTTGTTTCAAAGAGGAGAGAACTAAAAACTTGTCATCATCGACTAAGGCTCCTCTAAAAATAACAATTTCACCTTTTTGTACCATGCCTTTAGTCGTAGGTAAATTCACCAAACGATCTTGCAGTACTTTTTGAGTTGTTTCCTCATCATAAAATACATTATGCTCCAAATGTTCAATCAAAACCGGAGTTATAATTCCCTCAATAAAATTTGATCCATATGTGTAATTCTCTACAAAATTAGTAGCAGAGCTAATGGTATAAACATTATTCAAACGGATACTTTCGCCAACATTGTTGGCTACCAATACTATTTCTTGCCTGTTACCAATATTTACATTGTTTTGTTGCAGAATCCCTTTTTCATACACCTGAAAAAGTACTCCTTGAGCCAAACTAACCATATCAGTTAGTGAAGAAACAGAGTCAACATTTAATCCATTAGCCCTAGCCTTCTGAACCTCAGTATTAATATCAACTGCTAAATTCTTCTCGTGTGCTTTGTAAATACTATCGACATAATAAAAATGCAATTTTGAGCCTTCATTAATTTCCAGTCTCAATTGTTCAACATCCTCTTTGGATTTTTGAATAGCAAAATCAAATGGAGCAATTAAGTTCTCATGAAGCCATGGTTTTCCTTTTTGAAATTCGTACTGAAATTTCCCTTCTTTAGGGAAAAAATACACTACCAAACAAACGGTAAGCGCGAATAAAAACCCTCTATAAATAGCTCGGGTATTATTTCTAAAAACATCTAATATTTTGGTCATCGACAAATTATTGTAAAACGAAAGTACGCATTACCCTTAGGTTTGCAAAGTTTAGTTATTGCTGGTTTTTTAGTTAAATTTGCAGGCCAATAAAAGAATCAAAGAAATCATTATTTAAGATGAAAGAAGTAGTTATAGTTTCGGCAGTACGTACTCCAATAGGAAGTTTTGGTGGTGCATTATCAAGTGTTCCAGCAACGCAATTAGGTGCTATTGCAATTAAAGGTGCCTTAGATAAAATTAATCTTGACCCTAAAAGTGTTCAAGAAGTTTTTATGGGTAATGTATTACAAGCCAATAATGGTCAGGCTCCTGCGCGTCAGGCAGCTGTTTTTGCTGGTTTATCACAGGATGTTCCTTGTACTACAATCAATAAAGTATGTGCTTCTGGAATGAAATCGGTAATACTTGCTGCACAAACAATCAAAGCTGGAGATAATGATATCGTTGTTGCCGGTGGAATGGAGAATATGTCGGCAGTACCTTATTACCTTGATAAAGCTAGAAATGGTTATCGTTTAGGAGATGGTGCTATTATAGATGGTTTGGTTAAAGATGGTTTGACAGACGTTTACAATAAAACCCACATGGGTGTTTGTGCTGAACTTTGTGCAACAGAAGACAATTTCTCAAGAGAAGAACAAGATGCTTTTGCGATTCAGTCATATACTAGATCTGCAAAGGCTTGGTCTGAAGGGAAATTTTCGAATGAAATAGTTCCTGTAGAGGTTCCTCAAAGAAGAGGTGATGCTATTATTGTCTCTGAAGACGAAGAATACAAGAATGTGAAGATGGAAAAAATTCCAACTTTACGTCCTGTATTTAAGAAAGACGGAACTGTTACTGCAGCAAATGCTTCTACCTTAAATGACGGTGCATCTGCATTGGTATTAATGAGTGCCGAAAAAGCTGCTGAATTAGGCTTAAAACCATTGGCTAAAATTGTTTCTTATGCAGATGCTGCTCACGAAGCAGAATGGTTTACAACCGCGCCTGCTAAAGCTTTACCTATAGCAGTAGCAAAAGCTGGTCTCGCAATTAGTGATATTGAATATTTCGAATTAAACGAAGCTTTTGCGGTGGTTGGATTAACCAACATGAAAAGGTTAAATATCGGTTCTGATAAGTGTAATGTAAATGGTGGGGCTGTTTCTTTAGGTCATCCATTAGGAAATTCTGGTTCTAGAATCATTGTTACATTATTGAATGTATTGGAGCAAAATAATGCTAAACTTGGTGCAGCTGCTATCTGCAACGGTGGTGGTGGTGCATCTTCGATTATTATCGAAAGGATGTAATATTACCAGATATTAAAAAAAAGAGGAGCCTTTGGCTCCTCTTTTTTTTTGACAACAATAGGCTCTTTCCGATAGTAATCACCTTCCAACTATTACCATAGGGATATAACCAAAAAAGGAGGCCAATGGCCTCCTTTTTTAATATGAATACTAAAGAGTTTATTTGATAGCTCTAAACTCTGTACGTCTGTTAATTTGATGTTCTTCGTCTGTACACTCAACACTTTCTACACATTTGTTAAGTATATTCGTTTCACCCATACCTTGACTTACAATTCTATCTTTAACAATACCTTTCTTGATAAGGTATTTCATTGCTTTATCTGCTCTCATTTTAGAAAGCTCGATATTGTACATAAAATCACCACGTACATCCGCATAGCCATTTAGTTCGATTCGAACTTCAGGGTGACGTGTCATAATTGCTGCAATAGTATCCATTACAATCTTAGACTCTTTACGTATAGTAGATCTATTATAATCATAGTAAATATCCTCCCATTCACTAATTCTTCTAGCAAGGATTGTTTCCATAGGAATTGTGCGTTTAATAGTAGCCGACAACATTCTTCCTGCTGTAGTTACTGAAGCATTTTCCTCTACATACTTCTCAACTGATGAAGTTAAGTCGTATGAAGTATTTTGATTGGCAGTATAAGTAACTATTCCCTCAGAATCTGTATTATACGTAATTGGTTCTCCTGTAACCTTATCTAAAACTACCAAAGTAGCGTTAGCAAGTGGTTCTGTAGACAACTCATCAATAACCAAACACTCAACAATAAATTCAGGATCTACTAAATTCACTCGATACAGATAATCAATACCAGTTCCTTCGTGCCTGTTAGAACTTAAGAAACCAGTTCTACCATCTTTAGCCAAAACGAAATTAAAATCATCTCTTGAGGAGTTTACTGGGCTAGTCATATGATAAGGGCCATCCATTGTAGCACCTTTAATTATCATATAATATATATCTAATCCTCCTAAAGTTCCTTCAATACCATTAGAGGCGAAAAACAATCTACTTTCATTTTCACCAGTCCATAAATACGGAAATTCATCATCACCCGCAGTATTAACTTCCACTACAGCTGTTGGTTCAGACCATTTACCATCTATTAAAACTGTTTTGTAAATGTCTATTCCTCCCATTCCAAGCTTATCTGAAGAGAAGTACAAAGTTTCACCATCGGCAGCCAAGGCTGGATGAGACATAGAATAATTAGGATTACCTTCAAATACCTTACGGATATTGCTCCAAGTACCATTCACATTCTCTGCCATCATTAATGTAATGACGTTTGTATTTTCTTTGGTATCTAAAGCTCCAGACTTTTTTAATCCAGAAGCAGCATATACTACCAAATTACCATCAGGGCTAAATGTTGCAGGTCCTTGGTGGTATTTTGCATTTAAATCCGAAATACTTTTTGGTGCCGACAATTCGCCATTTTCATCAATTGCAGAGTAATACAAATCCATGTAAGGCATATTGGTCTTCCCTTCCAATTTTGTTCTTTCGTTAAATCTCTGAGACGTAAAAACAATACCCTCCTTGTAAAACGTAGCACCAAAATTAGATTGCTTGGTATTTACAGAAGCTGCATTTAAAACATAAACTGTAGAATCTGGATTGTAAGGCATTGGAACATCACAAGAACCAATTAATCTACCAGACTCCTTTGCAACAGGATTAAGCTCTAAATACTTTTGGTATAGCGCTTCTCCTTCTTCGCATTTACTGTTCATAACAAGAACTTGAGCCAATTTCAAAGAATAAATTGGGCTAGCACCGTCTATCGAAATGGCCTTTTTCAACCACTTTTCAGCAGCATGATAGTTAGAATAAGCCAAGTAGCTGTCAACAGCTTTTAACACTGCCTCATCTGCTTTGTTCTTGTCGTACGACTTTTCGTAATACTCTGCAGCTACTGCGTATGCTTCTATTTCAAATTTGTCATTTCCCTTGTTTAAATAAAGTCCAGAACAACTAGACAAAATCAATACAACAACAGGAATATATAATAAGTTTTTTTTCATGTCTGTGGTTATTAGAAATATCTAGGACTTTTCATTTTAGTTTGAGAAACTCCGAAACACCATGACAACATAAATTCATGAGAACCTGTTGAAAAAGTGTCTAATTCTGTAAACATTTTATCGTATGCGTAACCAACTCTAAGATTCTTATTGGCTTGCAATTCAATCATTCCAACAAAAGAATCTCCCGTTCTATATGAACCACCAATCCAAACAACATTTCCAATTAAGAAATTTAAGTTCAAATCAAATTCTACTGGAGCAGCTTCAACATACTTCATCAAGATTGAAGGCTTAATCGCGAAGTTTTCGTTTACTTCCAAAACAACCCCTGTATGTGCGTAGTAATGTCTAACCAAAGTCGACTTGTCAGATACAAGAGTATTTTCTATTGTATGAGGTACTGAAACTCCTAAATAAAATTTCTTCGCATAATAATAGGCTCCAGCTCCAACATTTCCCATAATCTGGTTTTCGCCATTGCTAGCAAAAGCAGGATCGTAAGCTCCATTGAATAACTTCACAGATGTTAAATCAGCATTATAAAAACTTAAACCGGATCTAAGTCCAAAGGATAAAGTTCCTTTACCTAGTCCCAAATGATATGCTAGATTCCCAACAACATCAGTTTTTCCAGAAACACCAAATTGATCATTCCCGAGGATAATACCCCATCCAAGGTTTTCATTTTTCAATTTACCGTCTAAACTAAATAATGCAGTTCTTGGATTTAAGTCGTCAGTTCCGTTGTCTGTAGATATTCCAGCCCATTGGTAACGATACAATGCTGTAGCATTAGTATTTTCGTGGCTACCAACATAAGCAGGGTTTAATACGGTACCCGTAAACATATATTGACTGATCATCGGGTCTTGTTGACCGAAAGCCAAAGCCGGGCAGATCAAAATTACGAGTTGTAATAATTTTCTTTTCATAGGTCTATGCTTGTCTGGTTCTTTTATCTTCTAATTTCTACATAACCTTTCAAAACTTTATCGCTTTGAATGTTATTACTATTATCAATACTCAATAACACAAAATAAGCACCAGCTGGCAAAGCATCGCCATCTGTATTTGTACCATTCCATGTATTTAAATAATCAGCAGTTTCGTAAACAACGTTCCCAAATCTGTTATAAACCAAAAAGGTGTTATTTCTATATGCATCTAATCCATGAATAACATAGTTATCATTGATACCATCATCATTAGGAGAAAAACCTTGAGGAAGATCCAAAATTTCTGGTTGTGTTAGCTCTATTGAAGCATTGGCAATACAAAGATTTTCATCTGTAACCGTAAGGGTGTAAACACCCGCAAACAAAGAAAATAAATCTTCGTTTAATGAGTCTTTAAATCCTTTTGGACCTGACCAATTGTAAGTATAGAAATTAGTAATACCTCCATTTACGTCAGCATCAATAGATCCATCATTGTAATCGTAGTAACTTACATTATATAGATAACCAGTAGAAGCTTTTAATGGGCTTTCCAAATCTACCAATAACTCATCTGGTTGGTTCACAACAAAAATTTCTTCCGAAATACATCCATTGAAATCTGTTACTGTAAAAGTATATTCTCCAGCTTGAAGATTTGTAATACTATCTGCTGTAATCCCATTTGGAGTCCAGGCATAAGTATAAGGAATAATACCCCCAATAACAGTTGTGGCTACCTTACCACTTCCGTCTTCAAAACACCTTAAGTCTGTAACCACATAATTTGACAATTCCAAAGTATCTGGTTCTTCTAAATTAATTGTTTCCTGAAACTCACATCCCAAGGTATCTGTTACAATACAAGTATAAGTTCCTCCCACAATGTTAGCAAGATCTTTCGTTGTAGCCGTAAATCCATTTGGGCCAACCCAATCATATGTATATGGTGCAATTCCACCTGCTGGAGTCAAAGTAACTTGACCATCAGAAAAACCATAACAGCTTATATTTACACTACCATTATATAATAAAGGCTGTGTAACGGCAGTCAATTGAGCTGCTTGTTCCAAATTGATTGAAGATGCAGCGGTACAACCATTTGCATCTCTAATAGTAATTTGATATAAACCTGCTTTAACATTTGTTGGGTCTTGAGTTTGGTATGTAACACCTTGTGGCCCCCCCCAATTATAGACAAAAGGAGCTGTTCCGCCAGAAATAGTTAAATCTATCGATCCGTCACCTCCGTTATAACACGAAACATTATTACCTCCATAATAGGTTGGAGAAGTAATACTAACAATCACTAAGGGTGCTGGTTCGTTAATAACGAAATCGCTGGTCGTTTGACATCCATTCTGATCCGTTACAGTCACAAAATAAGTACCTGGTGCAAGTTCCGATAAATCTTCATTTAAAGAATCCTTGAATCCAGCAGGGCCAGTCCAGTAGTAATCGTAAAAAGCGATACCCCCCGCTACGGTTAAGTCAATACTTCCATCTGCTGCTCCAGCACAAGAAATTTGTGTTGTTCCATTTCCAGAAAGAATTCCTGAAGAAGTTAGAAGGTCAGGTTGCAACAATCTGATACTATCTTGATAAACAATCAAGTCACCATCTATCATAGTAATGTAATACTTCCCTGCCTCTAAACCCGCAATGTTTGAATCTAGACTTGTAAAGCCATTAGGTCCAGTCCACGAGTACGTATAAGGCGAAACCCCTGCAGTTGGTGTTACTGAAACTGCTCCATCTGAATTACCATTACAAGTAATGTTAACATTTCCAGAATAAACAGTTGGGTTAAATTGTATTCCTGATTGAGCATTTGTTGCCCCACCAATTACAACAAACGCCAATAAGAATTTGTAAAATTTCTTCATAGTCCTATTTATAGTCTTTGATTGAGCAAATATATATTTAAATATACGCATCATAATTATCTCTTTCCCTTTTTTTAGATGGACTTACCCACAGTGGTATCTTCATAAGTATTAATACTTACTGGATGTTCTCATAAATGCAAATAATAAGGCTTTAATAAATTAGTAAACTCCTTGCTATAAGTGTTTTGACTGTCATAGATGCAAAACTTACTACATTTGCATTCACTAGGGGTTTTCGACATAGCAAAAATGGTTCTAACAGGCATTATACTCAATGGAGAGCTATAAATTTCGATTTCTTGAACTAGATAAACGTCAATTCTATGCAGTTTTTGATGTAAAGCTGTTGTAATTAAACTCGGGTAAATAATATATGCAAGACCCGTATTCGATAATTGTCTCGAAATTCCTTCCAATAAATCATCAAGACTTAATTCATCGGTGTGCCTAACTCTAGCTTTATCTTTATCCTCGTTTTTACAACTATTTGCAAAAAATGGAGGATTACTTATTATTAAATCGAAATCGCCTTTTGAAACATTTTGAATAGGATTGTTTATGAGCACAAACTGTCCACTCCACGTTGAATTATCAAAATTAATTTTGGCTTCCTTAGATGAGGGTTCATCCAACTCTACTCCTGTAATCTTAGCTGTGGGATATCTTTGCGCCAACATTAAAGCCAATACCCCTGTTCCTGTTCCAATGTCCAAAATTCTTTCAGGATTTTTGGCAGTAGCAATTGCTCCTAAAATAGCGCTATCCGTCCCAAATTTCATTGCATTTACTTGCTGAATTAGGTTGAATTGCTTGAATCTAAAATCATTTGTATGCCTGGTCATGCCGTAAAATAATAATTAGGCCTTGCGAGAATATCGCAAGGCCTAAAATGTTATGTCTGTAAAGCTAGTTTAGTTTGGACAAGTCACAGATATTGTGATTAAAACACTGGTATCACCAATTTTCACCTACCAACATTCTCTGTTTAGTAAAGTTAATACAATACCTTTATTAAAATATTTTAAGTAGATATTATCATATTCAAAACCCAATTCACCCTTTTGTTTATACAAAGACAATTATTATCACCTCTAACCCAACTTACTTTAAACAACCTGTACATACCTTCATGCATGCTTCAAATATTTAAGTTGAACTTTTGTGAATAGTCTAATTATTGTGTGGTGTTGTTATTAAGTAATACAATAAACTCAACTCTCCGATTTAATGCTCTTCCCTCTGGGTTCGAATTGGTTGATTTTGGAACTAACATTCCATAACCCGTAGTTTGAATTTTATTCTTGTCAAGCCCTTTTACTATTAGATAATTAGCTACTGTTTTCGCTCTATTTTTAGATAGCTCCAAATTGTATCCTGCTCCTCCTTCATTATCGGTATGACCTTCAATTGAAATTACAGAATTTCTAACAGACATTAAATTTTTGGCCAAACTATCTAAAGCTGAAAACGCTTGAGGTAATAGTGTGAAACTAGCCGATTCGAACTGTACCAGTGGCAAAATGATTGTGTCGTTTTTTATTATTTCCTCTTTTATATTTTCATCAAAGGGGTAGGTCGGAAATAAATGTACGTAGGGGTGTCTGTTAATGTTTACGATAATTGCCTGTTGATATGCTTTACTATTGCAATTGTTTCTGGAATTTACAGGCTTTAGAGACACTTGATCTATCAAATAAACAGCTCTATCTAAACGCACTTTACGTTTTGGAACCAATCGTTTGTAGGTCATTTTAGACTCAGGGTAAAAGTTACCAATAAGTAAATATCGCTCATCTCCTGTAGCCATAAATTGGCAATCGACTTGCACCCAGCCATTACCGGCTTTCCTATTTTCTACAAAAATGATTTCATTAAACCGCGCAAAGGGATACACCTTTAAAGAAACAGATTTGGATTGCTCTACAACTTCTTTAGAAAAATAAACTCCAATTTCTGGTACTATAAAATATTCTGGTTTTACGTAAAATCTAAGCTTATACATTTCCCCTTTAATTAACGGGCATAAAATAGGAGCTTGAAGATAGTCTCGAGTTTGACTACTAGATTCCGGTCTCCCCATTAATACAGACATCATTCCTCTACCTCTTAAGGGCTTACTATTTAACTCGGGGTCATCCTCACATCTAACCAAAACTTGGGTAGTATGGGTCCAGGCCTGTACAGAACAAAACACCTCATGTTCCAGGCATTGGTTCATTTTTTCAAAGCCCGGATTCAATATTAAATTCTGTGCCAAAAGAACCTTGGTTAATACAATACTTAATGTCAGCAGTTTAAATTTCAAATCATTTTATTTAATTCCGACTCAAATATTACAAAAACAATGCACAATTCATATTAAAGGTTCTCCAAAATTTACCTCTACTCGATTTCTGTTGCTGTTCTCGTGTCAAAGCCAAAGCTTTTATTTCGAAAAACTCCCCATAAATTTCCAGCCAAGTCCTTTGCCGTGCTTAAGAGTGTCGCCTTTTGTCCCTAACTCCTTATGAGATTGAAATCTTTGTATTAATTAAGCAGACGAACTAATATATATATGATTATTCTTGTAAGAATAGAATATGTAAACACAGTATCCTATAAACAATAAAAGCAGCCCTATGGGCTGCTTTTATTTCGTAGCGAGAAGGAGATTTGAACTCCTGACCTCAGGGTTATGAATCCTGCGCTCTAACCAACTGAGCTACCTCGCCAAAGGTCGTCCCTTACGGGGCGGCAAATATATAGTTTTTGCTTTTTTTAAAACAAGGATTTAGCGGTTAAAATCATTCTTTTTCTATTATTTTTTTATCATTTGAGAATTTCTATATTGTATCTCGAAATCAGTTCATCGTAATGGATGAAAATAACAGCAAAAAAACGATGATAAAATACGAACTAGAATTCCCAGTTAGATCCTCAATATCAATACTCTATAATGCAATTAGCACCCCCAGTGGTCTTACAAATTGGTTTTGCAATGATGTAAATATCAAGGACAAAATTTATACCTTTAATTGGGATTACTCTGAACAGGAAGGCGAATTGATTAAAAAAAAAATGAATGAAAGCATTCGTTTTAAGTGGCTGGATGTAGAAGATAAAGATGCGTACTTTGAAATGCGCATTCAAAAAGACGAAATTACCAACGATGTTTCGTTAATGATTGTTGATTTTGCAGAAGACGAAGAGGATTTGGAAGAATCAAAATTACTTTGGGCAAGTCAAGTAGGAAACTTAATGCAAGGCATAGGTTCTTAGCTCTTAATGCATTTCAAATTTTAAAAAGTAGAGCTTGCTCTGCTTTTTTTATTTCGATTAATTTCAAGCTAGTATTTATTTAGCTGTAGTATCTTTGCCTTCTTAGAATTTAGATATTGAAAACAATACATCGCTTTGTTGTAAAATCTTACATCGGCCCATTTGTAGCCACGTTTTTCATTGTACTTTTTATTTTGCTGATGCAATTTTTATGGAAGTATATTGATGATTTGGTAGGCAAAGGTTTGGAGTGGTCTATTATTGGAGAACTGTTGGTATACCAATCGGCTACCCTACTCCCTTTAGCACTGCCCTTAGCTGTATTGGTAAGTTCTATAATGACCTTTGGTGCATTGGGCGAGAAGTATGAACTAATAGCCCTTAAAGCATCCGGTGTCTCCTTGATTAAGGTTATGTCTCCGTTAATTGTATTTATGAGCATCATAAGTATTGGAGCTTTTTTATTCGCCAATTATGTTATTCCTGTAGCAAACCTAAAATCATCGGCTCTATTGTTTGACATTACCCGACAAAAACCCACACTAAATCTAAGAGAGGGCGTGTTTTTTACGGGTATAGATGGATACAGTATTAAAGTTGGAAAGAAAGAGAAAGACGGAAAATTATTAAAGGATATTATTATTTACGATCACAGTCAAGGAAGAGGTAAATCGAAAATGATTATTGCTAAATATGGTTCAATGGTAAACGATGAGGGCAATAATAGACTTATCTTAAGCCTCGAAGACGGTAAAACATTCGAAGACCTGAAACGAGGAAATCAAAAGAAAAACGCCTCTTACCCTTTTGCTCGTTCATCTTTTAAAAAGGAACGAATCGTATTTGATCTTTCAGATTTTGCAATGGAACGTACCAAAGAAGAGTTATTTAAAGATCACTACAAAATGATGAGTGTTGGTCAATTGGATTATTCTATCGACTCTTTGCAAATCAAACTAAACGCAAAAAAAGTTAGGATAAAAAACAAAGTATTAGAAGCATACACCCAAAAACAAGACAGCACCCAAAACAGACTAGCATCTATTAAACCAGGCAAGGGTAAAAGTTTTATTTCGGGCTTAGAACACAACAAAATGATTGGCGTATTAGAAACCGCAGTTAATTTAAGCAGAAGTGCTAAAACGTATTATAAAAACAGCCATAGAGACATCAACTCTAGAGGTGAACGAATAGTAAAACACTACATAGAATGGCACCGCAAATTTGTACTGTCTTTGGCCTGCTTGGTACTCTTTTTTATTGGTGCACCTTTGGGGGCAATTATTAGAAAAGGTGGATTAGGTATGCCTTTTGTTATTTCTGTTTTGCTATTTATTGTTTTCCATGTGATTTCTTTAATAGGCGAGAAAATGACAAGAGGAATGCTTTTAGAGCCTCTTGTTGGTATGTGGATAGCAACGTTTATTTTATTGCCCGTAGGCATATTTTTAACGTATAAATCCAATTCTGATTCGGCTTTATTTAATTTAGAACGATATACTAGACCGATTCAAATACTATTGAGTAAATTGAATCTTCATAACGGCAAATCATAATGCGTATACTTCAACTTTGTAACAAACCTCCTTTCCCTGCTACAGATGGCGGAGCACTTGCTATGAGTAGAATTACCGAAGGTTTATTAAATGCTGGCCATCAGGTACATGTATTTTCGTTGTGTACCTACAAACATCCGCAGCCAACTATCACATTTGAGCATGAAAGTCTTAGTCAAGAGTGGCATAATATTGAAACAGAGCGTAAATTTGTTGCTGCAATTACCAATTTAATTAGCAATACCTCCTATAACATCAGTCGGTTCGATGTTCCTGCTGTACACGAGGCTCTAAAAAACCTTTTGCAAAAAGAGACATTTGACATCATTCATTTAGAAAGTCTTTTTACAACTCCGTATATCAATACTATTCGAGAAAATAGCCAAGCACCCATTATTTACCGTTCGCACAATGTCGAATACCAAATTTGGGAACAACTTGCAAGCCAAGAAAAGAAACGTGCTAAAAAATGGTATTTGGCAAAATTGGCTAAACAGCTTAAAGAATTTGAATTAGCGGTGCATCAAAAAGTTGATGGGGTTGCAAGCATTAGTACCAAGGATTTAGAATTCCACAAAACAATGGCCCCATCCGTACATATTCCTGTAGGAATGGATTTAGAGGTAGCCCCCAGAATAAATAACAATACGGTTTTCCATTTAGGTAGTATGGATTGGCAACCAAATGCCGATGGTGTTCGATGGTTTTTAGACAAAGTTTGGCCGCTGGTATATGCCAAAAATAAAAATGCTGAATTTCATTTTGCAGGTAAAGGAATGCCAGATGATTTGAAAAAATATCGCGGCAAGAATATTTTCTTACACGAAACAGTTACCAATGCCCAATCATTTATGCGGGATCATAATTTAATGGTGATACCCTTGTTGGTAGGCTCAGGAGTAAGAATAAAAGCGATTGAAGCCATGGGTTTAGGTAAAACAGTAGTAAGTACCTCTATCGGTTCTGATGGCATACCAGGAGTCTCTGATGTTATGCGAATAGCCGATAGTCCCGAACTATTTGCTGAAAACATTTTAGAGCTATTAAACGCCCCTCATACCGCTGCAGAATTAGGCCATAAATCAAGAAAACTATTCAAAGAATTGTTTGATTTATCTAAGTCTACCCAACAATTAATTTCATTTTATCAGCAATATCTTCGCAGATGAAATTAATGGTGTGTACATCCCGTGTTCCCTATCCCTTAGACAAAGGTGATAAGTTAAGAGCCTATTATCAAATTAAGGAGTTATCTAAAAAGCACGAAATTTATTTGTGCTGCCTTAATAACGAAGCCCTTAGTCCAGAAACACATTCCGAACTTAACAAATACTGTAAAGAGGTCCATATTTTTCAGCTCAATAAGATCAGCATCTTCATTAATTTATTACTGTCTGTTTTTACAGTACACCCGCTTCATGTTGCCTACTTTTATAATCGTAGACATAAGGCATCGATTCAGAAAATACACGACAACATACAGCCAGATAGGATTTTGTGTCAACTAATACGAATGGCACCATATGTTATTTCTTTATCTTCGAAAAAGTGCATCGATTTTATGGATGTATTTTCTGTTGGTATTAAAAGAAGGGCAAAAAAATCCAAGCTCTTTTTAAAACCCGTTTTCTATTACGAAGCATTTAAATTAAAGCGATACGAAGTACGATGCGCACGATTATTTGATGCACAGTGTATTATTTCTGAGGCAGACAAACATCTGCTACCTTTAATCGAAAAGGGGGAAATAAAAGTAATAGCCAATGGGGTTGATTTCGACTTCTTCAAAAAATCAACTACTGAAACTATCAAAAAATATGATTTGGTATTTGTGGGTAATATGAGCTACGCCCCAAACATTCTGGCAGCAGAATTCCTTGCCAATCAAATTATGCCTGCACTTTGCGAAATAATGCCCACTGCAAAGCTTCTATTGGCAGGCACCAATCCCGATAAAAAAGTAAAAGCCTTAGCTACAAAGCAAATTGTGGTTAGTGGATTTATTAAAGATATTAGAGATGCCTACAACCAGGCTCATCTATTTATTGCCCCAATGCAAATTGGAACAGGCCTCCAAAATAAATTACTGGAAGCCATGGCTATGGAAATACCTTGTATTACTTCGCCCTTGGCGGCTAAAGGAATAAAAGCAAGTTCAGATAGTTTAAGATGTGGTTCTTCGATTACCGAATATGTAGATCATATTCTGGCGCTGCTAAATAATCCAGCAGAAAAAAATAAACAAGTAAGCAATGCTTTGCTTTTTGTGAAGAAAAAATACCATTGGCGGCAGATATGTAATGACTTAGATAAAATGCTCCAAGGCTAATTTGTACCTTTGCAACCATTAAAATAAAGAAATAAAGATGCAAAGCACTTTAAATACAATAGACGAAGCTTTAGAAGACATTAAAGTTGGTAGAGTGGTTATTGTTGTAGATGATGAAGACCGCGAAAATGAAGGAGATTTTGTAGCCGCAGCTGAAACCGTAAGCCCCGAAATGATCAATTTTATGGCAACACACGGTAGAGGTTTAATTTGTGCGCCTTTGCTTGAAGAAAGGTGTAATGAACTTGAGTTGGATATGATGGTAGGTAAAAACACCGATCCCCTTGGCACTCAGTTTACCGTTTCTGTCGATTTAAAAGGACATGGTTGTACTACAGGCATTTCGGCCTCAGATCGTTCTAAAACGGTTAAGGCACTTGTAGACCCTAACACTAAACCAGAAGACTTAGGAAGGCCTGGCCATATTTTCCCGTTAAAAGCTCATAAGGGTGGGGTTCTAAGAAGAACTGGACATACAGAGGCTGCTATTGATTTGGCACGTTTGGCTGGATTCGAACCTGCTGGCGTAATTGTGGAAATAATGAACGAGGATGGTACCATGGCTCGTTTACCCGAATTAAGAATTATTGCTAAAAAGTTTGACTTAAAAATTATTTCTATCGCTGATTTGGTTTCGTACCGAATGAAAAAAGAGTCTCTGATAGAACGTTTAGAAGAAGTGAAATTACCAACCGAACACGGTGATTTTAATTTGGTTGCTTTCAAACAAACTACCAATGGTCAATTGCACTTAGCTTTAACCAAAGGAGAATGGAATGAAAATGAACCTGTAATGGTAAGAGTACATTCTTCTTGCATGACAGGTGATATTTTTGGAAGTTGTAGATGTGATTGTGGCCCTCAACTACACGCAGCCATGGATATGGTTGAAAAGGAAGGCAAAGGTGTTATAGTGTACATGAATCAGGAAGGAAGAGGAATTGGTTTAATCAACAAACTTAAGGCTTACAAACTTCAAGAGCAAGGAATGGACACCCTAGAAGCAAATCTAAAGCTTGGTTTTAAAGGTGACGAACGCGATTATGGCGTTGGAGCTCAGATTTTACACAACCTAGGGATTCATAAAATAAAACTAATGACCAACAACCCAACAAAGCGTGCAGGCTTAATGGGTTACGATTTAGAAATTGTAGAAAACATTCCTTTAGAAATGGATTCTAACGAACACAACCATCAGTATCTAAAGACCAAAAAAGATAAAATGGGGCATGATTTAAAGAACTTGAAAGACTAAAAAAAAGGAGGCCATTGGCCTCTTTTTTTATTTACTCTTAGTTTTTTCTCTAGCGTTTTCCCAGAGTTCGTTCCATTTATTAAAATCTCTATTATAAGTAATACCAAGACCATAAGTGGTACTTGTATTGTCCAACA
>JBLHRE010000027.1:0-15631 GCA_047625765.1 Flavobacteriales bacterium | reverse complement strand
TGCGGGGCTATAAAAACCGCTCTTACCCGAATACAAATCGAAGGACTGATAATGGGGCCAAAGGCCAATAAAGTTAAATAAGGGTAATATTAGTACAAGTAAGACCATCGTTTTGGTTGTTTTGTGATGGGGCAATGTAATTCTTGCATCATTGTGGAAAAGGATAAATAGTTGAAATATCAGAATCAGATTCCAAGGAATAATCACATAGTTCCAATCTAACAACAATGGGCTTGCATTTAGGATTACCCAAACATGCATCACAACCAAAAATTTAAAAGCAGCGTTTCGGTAGCGTTTAGACATTAATGCCAATCCCAATCCCAGTTCCAACAATGGCAATATATAAGCGATATACGCCCATGGGCTTGCTATCCAGTCTTGATAGTTGACAGCGTAAGCAATAATTCTTGGGAATACATAAATAAAATCGGGATGCAATTTGTGTACGCCACTCCAAACATAAGTTCCAATCATTATCCATTGCAGAGCCTTTAGCTTATCTATATTTGGGCTTTTAAAGCCCAATACAAGCAAGAACAATACATATTGGTAATAGTAGGGCTGCAAGAAATTATAATCCAAACAAGCCAAGATTATATAAAATGCAACTGCCAGGTTTTTCCAAAAAGGTTTAGAAAAAACGATGCCCAATAACAACATCATAAAAAACCCAACAGCAACAAAAGGGATAGGCTCTGAAAAGGATATGAGCCCAATAATGGGTGCGCTGTGATCTGTACTCCATAACTGGGCACAGAACAAAAGGCTTAACAAAAAACCTAATACAATACTTAGATGGATTTTATTTAGTGCCGATCGTTCCACTTAATCCTTAGCTAATGGACGGATCTTAATTTTGAAGAATGCAAATATCAAAGTCATTATTGGACTAATAATATTAAAGAAACAAAAGGGCAGGTAAACCAAAGTAGCCACTCCCAAAACTGCAGATTGTGTTGCTCCACAGGTGTTCCACGGTATAAGTACAGAGGTAACAGTTCCGCTATCTTCAAGGGTTCTACTCAAGTTTTCTGGTGCCAATCCTTTCTTTCTATAGGCTTCGGCATACATTTTACCAGGTACCACAATGGCCAAGTATTGGTCTGATGCGGTAAGGTTAAATCCGAGGCATGTTCCTACTGTAGCAGCAAAAAGTCCAAATGTAGATTTTGCCATTTTTAAAACATTGGTGCTAATTATGTGTAAGAATCCTGTAGTTTCCATAACGCCACCAAAAACCATTGCACATAATATCAACCAAATGGTATTAAGCATACCATACATACCACTAGCAGATAGTAGGTTATTTATCATTTCATTGTTTGTGGTAATGCTAATATCCGTTGTCATAGCATTGACAACCGCTACATAAGATGCACGGAAATAAGAACTGTACCCAGAAGCTATTTGTTCTATGATTTGTGGCTGAAAAATTACCGCATAAATTCCACCCAAAATTGAGCCAATCAACAAAGTAGGAATAGGTGGGACTTTTTTAAGAATCAAGAAAATAACAATGGCAGGTACCAAGAACAAACTCCAATTGATATTGAAACTAGCCTCTAAGGTGTTTAATATCGTTTGTACATCAACCGCATTTTCGCTTGTGTAACTAAAGCCAATAATCAAGAATAAAATAAGGGTAATAACAAAAGAGGGTACCGTGGTATACATCATATACTTGATGTGGGTAAATAAATCTGTTCCGGCCATAGCAGGAGCCAAATTGGTAGTATCTGATAGAGGAGAGATTTTATCGCCAAAATAAGCCCCAGAAATAATAGCACCACCAATGGCCGCTTCTGGAATACCTAGGGCTTGGCCAATACCCAACAATGCAATACCAATAGTAGCAATGGTAGACCAAGAGCTACCGGTTGCCAAAGAAACCAATGCGGTTACAATGCAGGTGGCAACCAGGAATATGGTAGGATTTAGAATCTGCAAACCGTAATAAATCATTCCAGGAACAATACCGCTCAGCAACCAAGTCCCGGCCAAAGCACCAATCATTAATAGAATAAAAATAGAAGGCATTACAGAGCTGATGCTTTTAGTAATCCCGGCTAACATTTGCGGCCATGTAAACTTGTATTTTAAACCCAATACTGCAGCAATACCACCTGCTAATAACAATGCCAATTGGTTGGATCCCGATAAGGAATCATCGCCATAAACAATAACGTTGTAGGCCAACATGATGATTAGAAAGAAAATAGGAATTAAGGCAATGAGTAGAGGAGGGCTCTTAGTATTTTCTTGCATCAAGAAGGTTTTTTTTATTTAACGCGGAATGTACAAAAAAACCTAGTTTCTATAAGTTTTAGAAATTCTATTAAATTGCTGAAAATTAGAACGACCTATGAAACAAGTATTACTAGCCTTATTGGCACTTCCCATTTTGTCTGTTGCGCAAGAAACGAGCAAAACAATGAATTTTGATGATGTAGATAGAACCTACATAGAATATATACCTTCTGTTTATGATGGTTCGACTGCCGTGCCATTGTTGATCTCGCTGCACGGTTTGGGAGACAATATGAACAACTTTAAAAATGTTGGGTTCCAGCAATTAGCAGAAATAGAGGATTTTATTGTGATTACACCGCAAGCATTAGTGGACAACCTTACCAATTCTAGTGCTTGGAACAGCGGGGCAGGAGCTTTTGGAATTACCTTAAATGCCGATGTAAATGATGTAGGTTTTATTCGTGCGTTGATTGACGAAGCTTCGACTTTGTACAATATAGACCAAGCAAAAATATATGCGACAGGTTTTTCTATGGGTGGATTTATGTCTAACCGTTTGGCTTGTGAACTGAATTGGCGTGTTTCCGCAATTGCATCTGTTGCAGGAACTATAGGTTCGGGCATTACATGTGAACCAGGCCGTGCAGTACCAGCAGCGCATTTTCATGGCACGGCAGACGAGACCGTATCATATTCTGGAAACTTATATGGTAACGATGCCGAAGCTTTGTTGGATTTCTGGAAAACCAACAATACCTGTACGGCTGCTGTAGACACCTTAGATTTTGAAGATACCGTGCCAGGAGATAGTATTGCGGTGGTGCGTTACCATTTTACCGACTGTGCCAATGGGGCTGAAATAATGTTCTACAAAGCTATAGGGGCGGCCCACGAATGGTTGTTTAAACCAAACAACGATATCAGCTACACCGATAAAATTTGGGAATTCCTAAGCGCACAAACACATCCAAATCCAAGTAGTGTAAGTATTTCAGAATCGAGTATTCCCGAATTGGCGATTACATTATTTCCAAATCCGGCTTCAGAAAAAGTGCAGATTAACTTGGCAGAGAATCAAGCGTTTACTGTTGCGCTTTACGATAACAAAGGAGTTCTTTTGTTAAACGAAACGGCTACTCAAAACTTAGAGATTTCTATTGCTAATTTGCCAGTGGGTGTTTACCATGTTAAGGTAGAGACTACTACAGGCATTGCTGTAAAACGTTTGGTTAAGGAGTAGTGGCTAAAACATATACTACATTAGGCGCAGGCAATGTCTGCGCCTTTTTACTGTATTATCGTTCCACCACATCTAATTTTAAATTATCCTTTCAAAAAAAGCGAAGCATGAAAAAACTAAAGTTCATAGGAGTCTTTATGATTCTGCTGGGATTGCGTAGTTGGAAGCCTTTACTCAAAGCTTGGCAATTCTAGCAGCTAATTTAAACTATAAGATATTTCTATATTCCCACCCTTACTAAAAACAGCTATAAATGGATCTTGATCAAATTGCCCATACCTTAATATACATTCACGCTACCTTTGGTGGTTTTGCGCTTTTAACTGGCGGAATAGCACTGATTGTTAAGAAAGGTGGGAAGCTCCATAAAAAATCTGGGAAGGTGTTTTATTATACCCTTTTGATCTCTGCATTTTTGTCTTTGGCGGTCGCAGTAATGCCCAAGCATCACAGTCCGTTTTTGTTTTCTATAGGTGTCTTTAGTTGTTATTTTATCGTGGGAGGATACAGAAGTCTACGTTTCAAACAAGCCAAATTTGATTTGAAATGGGATAAAATAATTTCATACACCATAATAATTACGGGTATAGCAATGATTTTGTATCCTGTTCTTTTACATGGCAAACTCAACATGGTTTTATTGGTTTTTGGTTTGGTTGGATTGCTTTTTGGTATGCAAGACCTTAGGGCATATAAGGATAGTGCGACCCTCCAGAAAAAATGGTTGAAGATGCACTTGGGCAAAATGATAGGAGGGTACATTGCAGCTGTTACCGCCTTTTTTGTAGTGAGCCAAATATTACCGGGCATTTGGAACTGGTTTGTTCCAGGGCTTGTTGGTGGTGCTTATATTTCTTTTTGGTCTTTGAAACTGAAACGTAGCTCATCACTCCAAAAGACTACCTCCAAATCATAAATCGAATTCTATATCAGGACTGTTTTTTTGTATTCTAATAGGTCTATTCCTTAATTGATGGAAATACGATTCTAGCTATACTGCACGTTCTTAGTTTGTTACGTTTAATTATCAATGCGGTTACCAGTATTATGGATAAGGGTTCCACCTTTTCTGTTACAAGCCCCTACAAATCTAAAACATATAGATGCCGCTATCAAAATTGAAAACTATAAAGTGATCCAAGAACAAACACACAAATTCATTCCGTCAGCAAAATATATTGGAGCATCTAAACTTTCGGAACTAATTGAGAAAATGAATGTGCTTGCATTAGAATCAAAAGATATGCAGAGCCTTATCGGCTAAATACAAAGCTTCACCCCCTTGAAGAAATGGCTCTTGTTGAACTAATAAAGCAGTGGGAAAAGATAATATAGGGCGATTAACAATTCACCATCCAGCATGCCTTTTCAGTATCCAATGACCTTATGAAATAAGATGTCACCGCTTTCTATTTGTCTAGCGTGAAGAAAATGCTCTCCTCTCATAAAAAAGCCTATCCTCGCAGTATTAAAAATAGAATAGATGCACATCATAGATATTTCCATTTTCATACTCTATATGCTTTCGATGATTGCTGTTGGGATTTATTTTATGAAGCGCAATAAATCACAAGAAGACTATTATGTTGGTGGTCGAAATATGACTCCATTGCATATTGGTTTATCTGTGGTTGCAACAGATGTAGGAGGTGGTTTTTCTATTGGTTTGGGAGGTCTAGGCTTTTTAATTGGTCTATCAGGAAGCTGGATGCTTTTTACAGGAATCATCGGAGCATGGATTAGTGCCATTTTTCTTATTCCTATTATTTATCCATTGGCTAAAAAGCATAATTTCTTGAGCTTTCCTGAGGTGTTAAAGCACTTCTACAATAAGAAAGTAGCGATTATAGCGGGTCTTATTTCTTTGATTGGATACATCGGTTTTACCAGTTCACAAGTATTGGCTGGCGCGAAATTGGCCGCTGCAACATTTCCTTCAATTACAATTGTAGATGCCGTATTAATTATGGGAGTTGTAGTTATTGGCTATACTGTAATGGGAGGGCTTAAGGCTGTTATTTTTACAGATACCATACAATGGATTATTCTTCTGGTTGGCCTTATTGGAATTGGTATTCCTTTGGGTTTTATTAAAGTTGGAGGATGGGAGGCAATCAATCAGTATTTACCTGAAAGTTTTCTAAGCCTTACCAATATAAGCTTTGTGCAATGTGTTAATTGGCTCATCACCATTGTTCCCATTTGGTTTGTAGGGATGACGCTGTATCAAAGAGTTTACGCCTCTAAAGATGAGAAATCGGCAAAAAAAGCTTGGTTTATAGCAGGCTTGTTCGAATGGCCAGTTATGGCATTTATGGGAATTGCTTTGGGTTTGTTGGGTAGAGTGGCATTTGAACAAGGAATGTTTACCGAGTTAGGTTATGCTCCAGGAAGTCCTATTGACCCAGAAATTGGCTTGCCACTACTTTTAACACATATTTTCCCTGTTGGATTAATGGGGCTGCTTATGTCTTCATATTTTTCTGCAATTATGTCTACTGCCGATAGTTGTTTGATGGCAGCGTCAGGGAATTTTATTACGGACATATTAAGAATAAAAAAGGATAATCTAAAAGGTATTCGGTATTCCCAATTAGCAACCTTGGTCATTGGTGTATTGGCAATTATTCTAGCAACCAAAATGCAAAATGTATTGGATCTGATGCTCTACTCTTATGCCTTTATGGTTTCAGGATTGTTTGTTCCTGTTTTGGGTTTTATGTTTTTGAAAAAACCATCGGCAACTGCAGCAATGTATGCCATGTTATTTGGAGGTGGAACTACCTTGATTCTTATTTTAAGTGAAATAGCATTGCCTTATGGATTAGATGCCAATGTTTTTGGGGTTTCAACTTCGGCAGTCATTTTTATAGGAATCCAATCTTTAAAGAAACGTTAGAAATGAAATTGTACCGTTTTCTTAAGTTGAGTTCCTAGAATCGAAATCGTAAACAAGTGAACTTAGAAATTACCTGCTTAAATACAAAGCTTCAACCTCTTTGAGCAACTGCTCTTTTTGAAATAAAAAGCGAGGGGAAATATCGAAAAAAAGTTAATTCTGTAACGGATCTCCTGAAATCTTGTACACTTAATCGATCAATTATTAGAGGTAAATGTATCCATACCACAACAAAATAAAACAACGTATAAAAAACCAGGAATTGCTGCGGTATGAGTATGTCGAAAAGTACAAAACGATTAGCCCTTGTTTGGTTCTTTGTTTTGAAACAGAACCAAAAATACGGCCCATTCGGGAGCATAGGTTTAAGGAATATGAAGCACTCTTTAAATCGATGAAGAAAGAGTATAAAAGATAAAAAAGGGGAGTGTCATTTACTGATATTCCCCTATTTTCATTTAATCAGATTCTTTAGGGAATTCTAAATTCCCAAGTTCTGAAATGTCTTTTGTAATCGCATCTATCTGTTCTTTAGTAACACTAGGCATACATATAATGTGGCTCATGGTTTCTTCTGCAGCCAATTGCCACTTTGCTTTTACCACATTGGGCTGCCTATAAACGCATGTCCACTTATGGTTATACTATCGGTACTATCTGCGAAATCGAAGGGAGTATGATCGTCTGATAAGGCTTTAATGACAACAGGCAATGCTGCATCGGAATGAATGTACTAATGCAATGATGCGTTTTATTTTTTTGATATCATCACAGGCTTCTTTCATTGTGCTGCCAATATTAGCAACAACAATTACCGGAGTGTTTCTGTGCAACTCTATCATACGTTCAAAATCATCGTAATCCATTTCGCCATTTGGCTTTCTAAAAGTGAAATATTAATCTCTACTACCGGGAATTTTTCTCACATACAGAAAAGTAGCTGCTCTATGGTTTTATACGACTTTCAAAGTTTTTTGTAAAATCTACGTAAGGCAACTCTAAATGCTTGTTTGTGTTAAAAAAATGTAGAATTGGCTCAATTTTTTTTGCATCTAAATAACCTGGCGCCCTAGTTAACAGGTTAAAATTTTCGTCCAAAAAAATGGTTGTAGGGTAAGACATTTTACTATCCAATAAAGAAATTGCCAATTGGTGTGTTGCTCTTCTCCCTCCAGGCTGACTTACAAAAACGACATCTTTAAAACGAACTGTATCTTTCATCTCTGCATTCAACTTAACAGCGTAATAGTTTTTGTTGATATAAGAAACAATCTCCTTGTGCATATAGGTATCCTTATCCATACGTTTACACCAGCCACACCAGTCTGTGTATACGTCAACCAAAATCTTTTTAGGTGTTTTTTCGTTTAGCTTTACAGCCTCTTCAAAACCCATCCAATTTACATGTCCCTCGTCTTGAGCGTTTAATCCCAGCGTGATGATCGTAAGGGCAATAAATAGTACAATCTTCTTCATAATTCCTTTCTAAAAACAAAAGTAGACATAGCTTAGGGCATATCATAAGATATTTACTTGATTAACATCTATTTAACATCATGCATTAATTTTTTTATAAATGGTTGACATACAATAGATACTACTCCTACAGCCACCGGAATAAAGGTCAAAATCCAGAAGAAATAACTCATGCTATTTTCTGCTGCGATTCTATCAATGCTTTCACCTAGGTTTCCTGCAGTTTCCATACCAATTGCCACAGCCGCCATGCCCAAGCCTAAACAGAACATTCCAATACCAAATTTCATATTGGCACTTGGCTTGTATTTGCTTTCCCACCATTTAGAGAATAGGGGAGCAAGGGTAATAATAAATAGCGCATTCAATACGCTAAACCATGAAGCGGAATTTCAGAGGCCTCTTTTTGAAATTCATTCGTTAATATCCAAAAGGCAATTCCCCATATTATTAAGAAACTGAATGATAAAATAAGAGTAGACCAAGCAAAGTTCTTAAAGGTTATTAGGGTATTGACAATTTTGAATACGAGTGCCGAACTACCCACCAACTTCATTTTATTTCTCGCTTTCGATCGATGACATCACTAAAAATGCAGCCTCATTTCAAAAAGCTTTGGGGATTAATGGCGAAATGAATATTTTAGAAGGCGGAGAGAATCAATTGAAATAGAAGGTTTTGTTGCTCCGAATATAGAAAATAATTGTTTTGAAAAAGGGATGTGTTATTTTTTGGAGGCTTTTAGTATCCTATAATTCTAATGGATATCCGTATGAGTTTGCACAGCTGTATCTCTTTGAGAAAGAGATTGCTTGCTGAATTTAAAAGTTCAATGTAACATATCGTATTTAGAGATGTAAAGTGTTTTAAACACCTATTGGAGTGGCGGTGGGGTAGTGCAAGCCCTTTTGATTTTTTAGGGTGGACATTTGCTTTGGCAAAAACCAAATGTGCTAAAATTTGCGGCTGGCTTTTTTAGAATGGTTAGTATATGGTGTCGTAGCATCCCGCAGGGTTTTATGTTCTATACACCATGTTGTAGCGCGTTTTTATTTCTTTTCCTGTCCAATTACTTTCTGTCTTTATTGCTGTTATTAATTAGTTGCTTTTGATAGACCAGTGTTAATCTGTTCTAAATTTCTTTCGTTTGATTTGACCCAGAGGGTGTAAAGGAATAATAACAAGCTAATTCCAAATAAAATTAATTTGTTTTACAATAACATGGATTTTTCAGTTTGTTTTTCGAAAAAAGCTGCAACGGAACCAAACAAATGTTTTTTGGTCGGTAAGAATCCAAATAAGTTATCCCAAAATTCAACAAGTACGTCTTTTGGTGATTTTCCTGTTTGTGAAATTTGATAAGTCAAAGCATTTTAAATTATGTACAACGGTGTTGTATAAGCTTAGTAGCGCAATTAAATACTCTAATGTTTCGATTTACCACTGTACATGCTCCAACACAAAATTGTAATGAAGCATTAAGCCGCTATTACGTTTATGTTGTATTGTGCCTTTTTTTTTTCAATACATAGAACCAGTATGTTCATGTCCAAATATCAAGCACGCATGTCACCCTTTCATAATTCAGGTCATTAATTCCTCAATTTTTGAATTGTCAGATGATATGACAATAACAAGATTAAGTATAAGTACCTGTTTTTTTAAATGAGTATTTACACTCATTTAAAATTTAGAATATCTGCACATATTTGTGATGTAATCTAAACGAAATATTCGATTTAAGTAGCTACTATTATTTCTTTTGATCATGAAGGTGGAAACTGAAAACCCTAAATAGAGTAAGTAAGAAATCAAAAAATAAAACAAAATGAGTGATGATGATTTTGCTTCAAAAAGCATGTGGGAATATTTAGCAGACGGTATGATTAAAAATTGGCCTTCTTTACAAGATAAATCAAAAAATACTGTTTTCCAATTCACAGGACAACCAGTACCTGCAATATGGACCAGTGGATTAGACTACGGGGCATGGACTCTTGCTAATATAGTTCCTGCTAATTTAGATGGATATTACATTCAATCTACTAATTTGGTTGCAAGAGCATACAAAGATTTTATTTCGTCTATTGCTCCTTCTAATTTCCAAAGGAATGCTCAGTATCAACAGTACCAGGTAGAATTAAGTAACTTGGCCGATTTATATAAAACAACTGTTGCAGATGCAGAAAACAGTTATAATCAATTTGTAGAGAGATATCCTAATATTTCAGAGGGGATGGGATATTTTACTTGGTTATCTAAGGGTGGCACAGCAGGACCATCATATAGCTTGAAATTCAGTAATATTGAAAGTCAACAAGCTGTAGTTACTAGTGAAATTGGAGAATTCATGAAGTCTGTGGATTTTTCTTTATCCGAGGCACAATTAGCTGTTAATGATTTAACAAATTTGCAAAAATTTAGCTTTGGTGGTGTTAGTCAAGAGGGATTAGTGACATCGTTAGATGAACTTACTAGTTATAGGGCTAAATGGGCTAACCGTCCAGCGGGTTCTGCTCCCGATCTTAATGTGACTATTAACAAAGATACGGTGCAAAAAGGAAGTTGGCATAAAGTAGTTCATACTTCAGTAAAAAGAAAGTGCTTGTCTATTTCTACTCATACTGATATTGATACCAGTAGAGTACTGCTCGACACAAAATTCAGTATTAATATTCAAGCTGTAGGAGCTAATACTTTTAGAATTAACAGAGGGTCTTGGTTTGATGCTTCTTGGTTAAGTGCAAGTAATGTGAGATTTCCTGAAGGGTCAAGATTTACGATGAACGATTTCTTTGGGGAAAATGGTTCACTGCATCTTGTTCCTACAAGAGCTTTGGTAATTTATAAGCCAAAAGTAACGATTACTATTTCAACAGAAACGTATACGCAAACTGTCCAAAAATCGTTTGATGCTTCAGCAAGTATAAGTTTATTTGGAGCAAACTTTTCACTTGCAGCGGGAGTAAAGAATATAGTTAAGGATGGTCCAGAAAACACGAAAGTAATTACCTTAGATTCTTATAGTGGTGTTGAAGCAAGTCCGTTATTATTCGGAATGTCTTCTCAATCTTTTTATAAAGAGTAAATAATTTCAGTTACTTCTGAAAACATATTGGAGGATACTATCAAATTAAAGATTTCATAAGTGTATTAGATGTCAAAGGAGACAGGTGATGCACTTATGATTTTTTTAGTTAAATATGATAGTGCCTAATAGTATCAAATCAGAATTGAAAATAATTTTATATACTGATGGAAAGTTAATTTGGGGTAAGAAGTTGACCAATTAGTTTTTGCAAACAATTGATATTTTGATTCAAAAGGAATGAAACAGAATTTGGATTACAATATATTTGAGAGATGCATAATGTTGTTCATCGCTTTTTATATTTTCGAATACGCTTCAATATTTAATCTATTATGGTTTAATTCGGCTGAATGTTTAGTGTAAAGCAATTAGGGCAGTAGAAAAGGAATAAACTTTCAACTTTGCTCTGAGCAAAAATATTGTATTTTTGAATTAATCACTTTTAAAAGATCAAAATTCCATACTTCCCTTCGGGTAATTTCCAATTTAGTGGTGTTTGTAAATAGTACTGAACTTTCGTAAAACACTGAACGCCCTATTTGCTATATAGCGTGTTGTAGCGCGTTTTTATTTCTTTTCCTGTCCAAACAACTTCAATTTTTTCTTCAATTCTGTACAGCATAAATTCAAATCCTTTATCAGTCGTTTCTTTCGATAATGACCCCATTAACTCAGCGTCACAAAATTCATCACCGCAGTCAAAATCAAGAATTTTGCTATCGAATACAATCTCATTTTTCTCATCAAGGACAACCACAAAAAAGAAATTTGGGTATCCAGTATCATAATAACCGTCTTGTCGCAGAATTTCTTGCCCGATTGCAGGAAGCTGATTTATTAGAATCAATAGTGTCAGTATCGCTTTATTTCTATAGCAAGTGCAATGCGAATAAGTGCACCGCTGCACTTATTCGCATTGCACTTGTAACTTTTAGTTCACCTCAAAATCCTAAATAGCTATTAATTAATATTTTATAGTTTCCAACTTATCTGATATTCTTTTTCTTGAACAGGTACTTATTACAAAATTATAACCTAGAAACAAGCATTTCTTGTTCTTAGAAAAGGCGGTTTTTGGTTGAAATGAATATCCCGAAAAATCGAACTTGACTCTCGGGTACTTTTCTTGTCTTCGCAATTAATCCTTTTTATAAATGCGGCAAAATGCCGAGCAAACACCTACCTATCGAGATGCTGCGCCTAGCTGGACTGCTGTTTATCAGAACTATATAAGCTACTTGTTAAAGTTCTATTTGAAATTCCCTCCAGTATTGCTTGGCTTATCGCAGCAAGTTGTTTGTCGCCTAATTATCTCCGTAAAATTTTTGTCTCACATCAACTGAATCAAATTTGAAGTTGGATGAATTATCCGACTTATCTAATTTGTTATTAAGTGTCAAAGCCCATAGTACCAATTCCATGCAGAATAATTGGTCCTCTTCCGGTAATTTAGAGGCATATTCCTTCACAACTTCCACTAAGGGAGTAACGCTTTTTAGACTAGCATAAAATTCGGAGTCTGGGTCTGTATAATTTAATTCAATAAAATTATCATCGAACCAATTAACTAAATCAAGGTAGGGTGTTTTTACGCCCTCTTTTTCTAGTTTTGAAATTCGAGGGAATATTTTTTCGAATTGCGTCATTACTGCTTGATCAATTAACAATTTAGCAACGCTGCCAGCACCTTCTTCTTCTCCTTCGTATACCAATTCAATTTTTCCAGTGATGGATGGAATTATGGACATAAAATCTACTAATCGAACAGATGACGTATCAGAACCTGTTTCAATAAGTCGCAACTTTGCAGCGGCCATTAAGTTTTCCATGGCGCTAATGGTTAAACGAGCACTTACACCACTTTTTGCATCAACATATTCGCTTTTTCGGGCTTCAAAAGCAACTTCCTCTAAAAGGTCTTTTGCTAAGGATGAAACACTAATGGTTTTTTTGTCCGCCTCAGATACATTGGCTTCCTGCTCTGTTATTTGACGGGCAAGAGCAATTGATTTTGGATAGTGTGTAAAAATTTGTGATCCAATCCTATCTTTAAGAGGTGTCACTATACTTCCTCTATTGGTGTAATCCTCAGGGTTTGCAGTAAATACAAACTGAATATCAAGAGGCATTCTTAGTTTAAACCCACGTATTTGAATGTCCCCTTCTTGCAAAATATTGAAAAGAGATACTTGAATCCTAGCCTGTAAATCAGGTAATTCATTAAGAACAAAGATGGAACGGTTTGCACGCGGAATCATCCCGTAATGTAGCACACGCTCATCGGAATAAGGTAACTTTAAAGTGGCCGCCTTGATTGGGTCGATGTCTCCGATTAAATCAGAAACATTTACATCTGGCGTAGCTAATTTTTCAAAGAAACGTTCCGATCGGTGAACCCATGCTATTGGCGTTTTATCACCGTGTTCAGCAATGAGGTCTCTTGCATATTTTGAAATGGGATGAAAAGGACTGTCGTTAATTTCAGACCCTTTTACAATGGGCATAAATTCATCCAACAGATCAACCATGCTTCTTGCTATTTTAGTTTTCGCTTGACCTCGTAATCCTAAAAGATTAATGTGATGTCCTGCCAGAATTGCTTTTTTGAGTTGAGGCACCACAGTGTCTTCGTAACCCCATAAGCCCTCAAAAACAGCTTGTTTTGCTTTTATTCTGGTAATTAAATTAGCTTGAATTTCTGCGCTAATTGTTTTGTCTTTATATCCTGAATCTTTTAATTCTTGAAATGTGATCTCTTTTTTCATGTATTGTATTTATAATCTTTTAATTCTATTTTTTTCGTAATCTTCAAAAATCATTTCTCCTAAGCCTGTCAGTCCTGTCAAGAAAGATTTCCCATTGTTTTGCGCTGTAAACATATCCACAAACTGTTGTAAGTATGGATCTGTTGCAATCATGAAAGTGGTGATTGGTATTTTCAATTTTCGAGCTTGTGCAGCTTTGTTCAGACATTTTTTAACGATCATTTGATCTAAGCCGTTGCTGTTCTTGTAAAATTCTCCCGAAGGCAATTTGACACAACTTGGCTTCCCATCGGTAATCATAAAAATTTGCTTGTTGGTATTTCGCTTTCTACGAAGAATATCCATTGCCAATTCAAGTCCAGCAACAGTATTTGTATGATAAGGCCCTACTTGTAAGTAAGGCAGATCTTTAATTTTAATTGGCCACGCTTCATTTCCAAAAACTATAATATCGATGGAATCTTTAGGGTATTTGCGGTTGATTAATTCAACCAAAGCCATAGCAACTTTTTTTGCCGGTGTAATACGGTCTTCACCGTACAAAATCATTGAGTGAGAAATATCAATCATTAGCACCGTGCTCATCTGTGCTTTGTGTTTAGTTTGTTCTACAATTAAGTCATTTTCGGTTAGTCTTAAGTCTGAAATTCCATTGTTTATTTGTGCGTTTTTTAAACTTTCAGTCATGTCAACCATACCTAAATCATCCCCATACTGAAAGGGTCTATTTTCGCCATCACGCTCATCTCCAGCTCCTACTTTTGTTGTTAGGTGATTTCCTGCACCGCTATTTTTTAACTTTCCAAAAATTTGATCTAATGCGTACTTACGCAATGCAGACTCCATTTTTGCTGTTAATAATTTCTTGCCTTTTCCTGCTCCTGATTTACCATCCTTTGGATCTTTTTCCTCTTTGATATAATCTCGTTTTTTGAGATCTTCCACAAAATCTTCTTGAGTATATTCTGCAGTGAATATCTTGTATTCTTTATCCAGAGAATCTAGCCATTCTAATGCTTCATCAATATCTCCAGAAGTGTGGGTGAGTAGTTCTTTGAAAATGTCAAATACACGATCAAAATGGCTTACTTCTTTTGGAATGTGTTTACTAAACATAAAACCTTTCCCAAAGTCAAACCCAAAATCAAAATCTTTTCCCATCATTTCTCTAAACTAGTTTATGTAAAAATCAGCAGCGTATAAAAACAAGTTGTTTAGCTGTCTTTTAACTGTATTGCTTGCATTGCTCTGGCCAATTTTCTGTTTTGTAATTTTCTGCAAGGGTCTTGATGAATGCTTCTTTTTCTTTATGTATCATTTTTAAGCGCTCATCAGCATACAAACCTGGATGAAATCCACGTAGATTTTTATCACTCCAAAGTGTTAATTCTACAATAGTTGGTATTAAGCCAAGCCCTTTATCTGTTAAAAGATAAATGTTTGTCTTTTTATTATTGAGGATTTTTTCCTTGCTTATCAACTCAAATTCTTCTAGCATTTTGAGTCGTGAAGACAATATATTGGTAGCGATAGATTCATCACTTTCCGTAAAATCTTTAAAGGTTTTCTTCCCCTCTAAAAGCATTTGCTTAATTATTACCAAGGTCCATTTATCTCCTACAATGTCGATTGCTGTGGTGATTGGACATATGCAGCGGAAATCAGTTTTCATATTAACATGTGCTAAATATTACTTGCAAAACAAAAGTAATAAAATTAATCAGATATGTAAAAGCTACTTCTAACAAATATTTCTGGATATGTGGGACAACATTGTGATGTTTAAGGAATAATACGTGTGTTAATTGCGGTAAAAAAGCAGGGATTAAAAGGTTGGTGCTTACTTCTTAGATGCTTGCCATGTTGGTTGATGCAAAGGGTAATGTGCATATCAATTATGACAGTTG
>JBLHRE010000026.1:0-16766 GCA_047625765.1 Flavobacteriales bacterium | reverse complement strand
CCATTGTATCTGGCCACACCTCGGTCTGTAGCAAACCACATAAAGCCCTTTGAGTCTTGTATTACTTCATAAACTTCATTACTAGGAAGACCATCTTCAACAGAAAAATTGACAAATTGATAGGATTGTGCAATTCCTTCATTGGAACTAAACAACACAAATAGACTTAAAAAAATTATGCGTGCTATAAATGGCATTCGAATAGAGTGGATCTAAATTTAATTGCCAATTTACGTTGCTTCATTAATTATTCTGCAAGTTTTTTGAAATTATCCTGTGGTATTCACCATTTTAAGAAAAATGCAAGCTCAGATTATTACTTGCTGACAACAAACTTAGCAGTTCGCTTTGTTCCATTCGCCTTGTTCCAGAAAGAAATCCAGTAAACACCCTGCATTAGAGAGGATACATTTATGGTATTTTCAAATGCCTGCAATTGTCCGTTTTGTACAGAAGTCCCAAGCACATCAAAAATCTCATAATAATGTACCCCTTCTAAGCCATCAATACGGAACTGGCTGGAAATAATAGGATTTGGGTAGATAGAAACTACTTCTTGATTTAATTCCATTATAGAAAAGTATTCAGCTATTTCGCCAAAACAAGTGTCTAGAGGGCTTAGTTGATATGATTCGATATTAGTTGAATCGGTATGGGTGTCTTGACATATTCCTATCACACCATTTGTACCATAATAATTGAATCTCCAGAAATAGGTCAATGGTAGTGTGCCCTCCACAAATACAATTGGATAAGAATTCGGCATTAAATCATCTGGCCAATATTCAATATATCCGTTACGATTGGTGAATATATATTTTCTTCCTCTAATTTGTTTTACCGAATCAATTCGCCAATCTCCAGCATTGGATTTAAAGGTATCCCCTTCTGCCAAATTCATATCTTGAAGTAGAAACTCATCTCCCCAGCCAAATTCAATCCCGAAAATTCGGCCAAGGCTATCCTCTCGTAATCCTCCGACATCAAAACCATTATGATATAGTTTCTGATACCAGACCCCATTAAATTGCATTTGGCTTTCTCCAACAGATAGATATCCTAATTCACCGTAAGGACTGTCTAATACATAAGGTACATTGTAAAACCATAAATTAACGGAATCCCCAGTAAAAACTGATTGATAGGTCGTTTGGGCTTGAAGGTTGGTTAATAAGGCAATTAGGCCGATGAATGATATTAACTTTTTCATGATTTAATGAATTTAAGGTTGTGTACAATTTTGGCCGTTTGATAAACACGCAGGTGATACATTCCTGGGTTTAGAAATCCTACATCAATAGGGTTGGTAGCTCCATAGCAAGAGCCTTGATATAAGATTTCGCCCAACATATTTACAATTTCAAAGGAAACGGCAGAAGGATCGCTCACTTCTTTCAAGCCAAGTGTCAGTTGATGGTCGACAGGATTTGGATACGCTACTATTCCTTGATTATTGGTCAATTCTACTAGCTCCAAGTTAGAGGCATAGACTGTTCTTATAATAGTATCGGCATACGAACAGGAACTCGTTATTAATGTTACCGTATAAAAACCCTCCGTTGCATACTGGTGCAGCGGAAATGTATCTGTACTGGTAAGTCCATCTCCAAAATCCCAATAAAATTCTGAACTATGGGTACTGCTGTTGTAAAATTCCATCCATCTATTTTCTCCGCTACTTGCGTTAAAATCGGCCTTTGGTAGGCTATCAAAACCATCGCAATTCAAATAGAATAAGTAAGGATTTCGACTATCAATGGTGAATTCTCCCATGGAATCCTTATCCATAAAGTCAACCATACCCAACAACAATATGGTATCTCCATGCAACTCTACATCGCGCGGATAAGCGATATAACCATTTTGCATTTCTGGAATTTTCACCTCTCTATACCAAACCAATGCCCCATCCGACACTTTTACTTTTGCAACACTTAATGGAATTTTATAGGGTATATAACCAGAATCTAATCTTTGTACATCGTAGTTAGCCCCCACCAACATAGTGCTGTCTCTAGGATCATACACCAGGCAAGAAGCTAAAGCTATTGCATGAGGTGGATCGAACTGTGTGAACCATTCGCAAGTACCATCTTCTCCATTCATTTTAAAAATGGCAGGTGTACCTCGTTCGATACCATGTACATTGTAGTCCCCTACTTCTGTTACCGCAAAAATATGCCCTTTCGGTCCTTGCAACACATCCATCACGCGATACTTCCCCAAACCATTGTCGCAGCCATATGCATTATCAACAACATTTTCCCATTTCAAATTAAAATTCGAATCGTAAAGCTTGAATGACGCATACTTTCGCTTCACTGTACCCCATATCAAAATGTTACCACTAGGCAATACTCGGTATTGTTCGAGAAAATAATCCTCATCATAGTAAAACGAATATCTTGAAAGTTCTTTCCCTTCCTGATCAATCTGGAAAAATATTTTTTCACGATATGAAGCTGCAGCCATAAAAACATAACTTGAATCCGAATAAGGCTGAATTCCCCCTCCAGCCATTACCATTGAGTCTTGCTCAAAAAGCCAGGGCAACATAATAGTATCCAAAAAATCCCCAAAAGAATCCAATACTGCCATCCCCTCAAAAGGGTAGGTATAATTTGAATCCACTGTTAATTTTCTTGAATTTAAAGAGTAAGCCAATGTATTATTGGAATAAGGCAGAAACTCATCTACTGGCTCTTGATAAAAGAGGTCCGGCATAATTAATGTGTCATTATTAATTAGATTCCCCTTATAATCTACTGCATAGCTAACAGGGTATGAAATCAAGCCTAATTCAGGCTTCATATAGCCACCCATTGTAATTAAATGGTTTTGATACAATTTCATAACATGAATATCTTCAAAACCATGTTTCTGAAATCGGATATAGTTTTTATGCTGTGCGAACCCTGAGGTCCAACACAGCATAAATAATACTATCAAGATACTATTGCACAATAATCTTTGCATTTTCGATTCTGATGAATGAACTATTTTTTTGATGATAGAGGGATTAGATTAGAGCATTTCAATTATAGAATGGGACTAAATTTAAACAAATTATTATTTATTCCGATTATTTTAAAGCGCACGCATCTCAAACTAATATTGCCTGTTCATTTCTTTTGATAATTTGAAATGATAAAAGCCAAGGGATTTTTCAGTTAAACCCTTACATTTGAGGATTCAAAATTGAATTCTCATCAAATAATTTTTGTGGAATACTTATCTGGCTTAAACCCTGTACAAAAGCAGGCTGTTGAGCAAACCGAAGGCCCAGTAATGGTTATTGCTGGTGCTGGCTCAGGAAAAACACGAGTACTTACTTACCGTATTGCACACCTTATAAACAAGGGTGTAGATGCATTTAACATACTTTCGCTAACCTTTACCAATAAGGCAGCTAGAGAAATGAAAGAACGTATAGGTGCATTAGCTGGTAACGAGGCGCGAAACCTTTGGATGGGTACTTTCCACTCTGTGTTTGCAAGGATATTACGCTCCGAAGCCGGACAATTGGGTTACAATTCTAACTTTACAATTTACGATAGCGATGATTCTAAAAAGGTGATCTCAAGCATTATCAAAGAATTAAAATTAGATACCGACTCTTACAAGCCCAAAACCATACAAGGAAGGATTTCTGCTTTTAAAAACAACCTCATTACTGTAAAAAGCTACAAGAGTAATCAAGAATTACAGGGGCAGGACGCTGCAGCACAAAGACCAAAAACTGGCGAAATATACGAGATGTATGTTCAGCGATGTTTTAAGGCTAGCGCCATGGACTTTGATGATTTGCTTTTGAAAACAAATGAGCTTTTTCATCGTTTTCCAGAAACTTTAGCGAAATACCAGCAGCGCTTTAAATATGTAATGGTAGATGAGTACCAAGATACAAACCACTCTCAGTATTTAATTGTAAAAGCATTGGCTTCTCGTTCAGAAAACTTGTGTGTTGTTGGAGACGATGCCCAGAGTATTTATGCTTTCCGTGGTGCCAATATCCGTAATATCTTAAATTTCCAGAAAGATTATGCTGATGCGAAATTGTTTAAGTTAGAACAGAATTATCGCTCTACTAAAAATATAGTAAATGCTGCCAATTCTATCATCAAACACAATACCGAGCAGCTAGATAAAAACGTTTGGACCGACAATAAAGAAGGTGCCAAAATACAAGTATATCGTGCCTTTTCCGATAATGATGAAGGTGTTTTTGTTGCCAGAACCATTATGGATCGTAAGTTTCAGAATCAACTACACAACAAAGATTTTGCAATTTTGTACCGTACCAACTCTCAATCGAGAGCAATGGAGGACGCTTTGCGAAAAAAGAACATTCCTTACCGTGTTTACGGAGGCTTGTCTTTTTACCAGCGTAAAGAAGTAAAAGACCTTTTGGCTTATTACCGATTGGTAATTAACCCGGCCGATGAAGAAGCTTTTAGGCGTGTCGTAAATTACCCTGCGCGAGGGATTGGAACCACATCTTTAGAAAAATTAACCATTGCATCGCGCCAAGCAAATTTGAGTTTGTTTGATACGGTGGCCCAATTGCCACATTTGGATTCGGGTTTAAACAATAGCGCAGCGAATAAATTCAACGATTTCTGCTTAAAGATAAAAAGCTTTCAAGCTATGTTGCCCGATAGCGATGCTTACGATTTGGCTGAACACATTGCCAAATCTGCTGGTTTATTGACACAATTGCACAAAGACAAAACGCCTGAAGGAATCAGTCGTTTCGAAAACGTTCAGGAATTATTGAACGGGATAAAAGAATACACAGAAAAAGCGAAGTTAGACCTAGAAGAAGGGAATCCATTGTTGGGTGGATTTATGGAAGATGTGGCTCTATTAACCGATAGAGACAATGATGATGATACGGACAAAGATAAGGTGGCTTTAATGACCATTCACTTATCTAAAGGTTTGGAGTTTCCGCATGTTTTTGTTGTTGGATTGGAAGAAAATCTTTTCCCTTCGATGATGGCCATGAACAGCAGAACAGAATTGGAAGAAGAACGTAGATTGTTCTATGTGGCGCTTACAAGATCCGAAAGTGAAGCAACTTTTTCGTTTGCCGAACAACGTTACCGTTGGGGTAAATTGTTGGATTGTGAACCTAGCCGTTTTATAAAAGAAGTAGACGAATCGTATTTAGATTTCTTATATACCGAATCGGACTCTATCAACGAAACAGTTCAAAGATCTCCAGACGATTGGGGAGAAGCATTTTCTAGCGGAACACCAACAAAGAAATATGAAGGGAAAATGCCACCTAAGCGCAATGCCGAAAGCCCTCAAATTAAAGTAGCCGTACCTGCCAATTTAAAGAAGGTTTCAACAAATTCGCCAACATCAGAAGATTCTGCCATTCATTTAGACTTGGCCATTGGGGACAAAGTAGGACACGAAAGATTTGGTGTAGGATTGATTTCTGAATTTGAAGGTGATGGACCCAACCTAAAAGCAAGTATCACATTTAAATCTGGAGAGAAGAAATTATTGCTTCGTTTTGCAAAGCTGAAAAAGCTCTAGATGCATTGAAATAATTTATCTACTGGATTAGTTAGTATATTGAAACCCTAATAAAGGTTATAATTAAAAGATTTCTTGTCTATAAAAAGCATTTAGCTAATTTTGAGACATTAAGAAGATTGACACAAGAAAAGATGGAATACAATACCGAAAGACCAAAGATGATTATCCCAGAATATGGGCGCAACGTACAAAACATGGTCGCTTTTTTAAAGACGATTGAAGATCCTGATAGAAGGAATAAAAATGCCAAAGCATTGATTGATGTAATGGGGAACTTAAACCCACATTTGAGAGATGTGCCCGATTTTAAACACAAACTTTGGGACCACCTTTTTATTATGTCTGATTTTGATTTGGATGTAGACTCACCATACCCCATTCCAGAAGCAGAAAAGTTTGTCGAAAGACCTGCAACCGTCCCATATACTCAAAGTAAAATCCGTTACCGCTATTATGGTAAAATGGTAGAGTTAATGATAGCGGAAGGTATTAAAATGGAAAATAGCGAGCGCAAAGACATGCTTAAAATTGCCATAGCCAACCAAATGAAAAAGTGTTATTTATTGTGGAATAAAGACACGGTAGATGACAGTACCATTTTAAAACATTTGAATGAGCTGTCGGAAGGCTTATTAAGCCTAGCGGAAGGCACTACACTTACCACAAGCTTTAATTACCAAAGTCAAAAAGGAGGAGCTAAAAAGCCCGTTCACAAAAACAACCACAAGAAAAAACCCCGCAGATAAATATGGGAACATTTCAAATTAAAGGGGGTGAAAAACTTCACGGAGAAATAACTCCGCAAGGAGCAAAAAACGAAGCATTACAAATTCTTTGTGCCGTATTGCTTACTCCAGAAAAGGTTGTTATAGAGAACATTCCAGACATTGTAGATGTAAATAAACTGATTGATCTTTTACAGGATCTTGGGGTGAAGGTGGAACGTTTGGAAAAGGGAAAATTCTCTTTTAAATCGGACGAACTAAATCTAGACTACCTTACTTCTGAGGCTTTCAAAGTAAAAGGTGCAAGCCTTAGAGGGTCTATCATGATTGTTGGTCCTCTCTTGGCTCGCTTTGGAAAGGGATACATTCCTAAACCAGGAGGAGATAAAATTGGAAGAAGAAGATTAGACACACATTTTATAGGTTTCGAAAAACTAGGCGCTAAATTCAATTACGATGCCCATGCACACTTTTATAGTGTTACAGCAGATAGATTGAAAGGCGCTTATATGTTATTGGATGAAGCTTCGGTAACAGGCACAGCAAACATTGTTATGGCTGCTGTTTTGGCCGAAGGTAAAACCACCATTTACAATGCTGCTTGCGAGCCTTATTTGCAACAGTTGTGTAAGATGTTAAACCGCATGGGTGCCAAAATTACTGGCATTGGCTCTAACATGATACACATCGATGGTGTAGATAGTTTAGGCGGATGCGAACACCGTGTATTGCCCGATATGATTGAAATTGGATCTTGGATTGGCCTTGCAGCTATGACACAATCCGAAATCACCATTAAGAACGTAGCTTACGATGAATTGGGTGTCATTCCAGAGGTTTTCAAAAAACTTGGCATACAATTGGAGCGTAGAGGAGATGATATCTTTGTACCAAGTCAAGAATCGTACGAAATAGAGAATTTTATTGATGGTTCTATATTAACTATTTCTGATGCTCCCTGGCCAGGCTTTACTCCTGACCTTTTGAGTATTATTTTGGTTGTTGCAACACAAGCCAAAGGCTCGGTATTGATCCACCAAAAGATGTTTGAAAGTAGGTTGTTCTTTGTAGATAAATTGATAGATATGGGTGCTCAGATTATTTTATGCGATCCGCACAGAGCTACCGTTATTGGTAACAACAGACAAAGCCCTTTGCGCGCTACTGTAATGACCTCTCCAGACATTAGGGCTGGTGTAAGCTTATTAATTGCTGCTCTTGCAGCAGAAGGCACCTCTACCATCCACAACATAGAACAGATAGATAGAGGTTACGAAAATATAGACGCAAGATTAAAAGCTCTTGGAGCTGATATAACACGAATATAAATTTTAAAATGATGAAAAAATTAATCGGAATTACAGGCATTATTATAGTTGCTGCAATTGCAATGGCTTTTTCTCAAAACCCAGTAGGGATAAATGTTGGAAACAAAGCTCCAGACATTGAACTTGAAAGCCCTGACGGGAAAATGTACAAGCTCTCTGACCTACAAGGCAAAATTGTTTTGGTTGATTTTTGGGCCTCTTGGTGTGGACCATGCCGTAGAGAAAACCCAGCGGTAGTTGCAGCTTACAACCGTTTTAAAGGCGCTAAATTTATCGATGCTAAAGGATTTGAAATCTATTCTGTTTCGTTTGACGGACTCGTTAGAAATGGCAAAGCTTTGCAGCCTAATGCTAAGCAAGATTGGATAAATGCTATTGAAAAAGACAAGCTGTCTTGGAAATACCAAGTATCTGAATTGAAAGGGTGGCAGTCTTCTGCTGGTAGAGCTTACCAGATTAACTCTATTCCTACCAACTTCTTACTAGACAAAGACGGAATTATTATTGCAAAAAACCTTAGAGGTGAGCAATTGACAAAGACTTTGGAAGCTTTGGCGAAGTAAGTAGCCTAGTTTAAAATTAAAAAGTCCCCGAAACCAATTGGTTTCGGGGACTTTTTGTTTACACAAATGATTACCCGGCTCTCCCCTAGTGTCAGATCCTCTGGGACCGCCAAAGTAGCCTATACATCTTCTTGACGTAGGCTATCTCTCTTATTGTTATTTAGAGTTCACCAAGGTTTGTAGTAGAGTCTGAAACCACATAGTAACAGTCAAACTTTAATTTTATGCTGAAAATATTTACAATACGCTTACAAAGTTGGTAGCTTTAAAAACATTTAAATTTAGCTATATTCGTTTTTTAAAATTTATAAACTATGAGAATTAGCCGCTTATTAAAATCCCTTAAAAAAGGTTCAACCACACGAACGGTAATTTAAATCCTTACGATAATTATGGTTCTCCCAAAATCAAGTTTTGGTCAGTTGAAAATTTCAACATCAGGCTATGTTGGTTTAGGTGAATTTTGGGGTGGCGATGCTAGACGACTATATGCGGTTCTATTATTGGGATAAAAAATTCCTAACACTGAACGGTACCGCTACAAAAAAAGACATTTTACAATTACACCTTTTTAAAGAGCGATTTTTCAATTCTTTAATTATTCACTAGTGTAATGAGAATAGTATCTACCATATTAATAAGCCTTGTTTTGACTGCTTGCTGTACTCAAAAAGACTGCCTCAATGTCTTTGATCTTAATGCTATTAAATTGATTAATTTCAACTCAATTGACACAGACAGCATCCTTATTCGTTCCTATACAAAAGGAAGTAATTTCTCCAGCCGTATTGACAGTCAATATACAAGTGCAAATGACATAAGTATCGACAACGAAGGCTTGACACTTTATGTGCCGATACCATTTACACACGAAAATGACTATACCTTATTTTTCACTAAAACGGAGGATTATTATGAAATCACCAACATAAAAACGGATTCTGAAACATGCAACTCTTGTTTTTTATCAAGTGACGATTATATGGTATTATCAAGTTATGACCTAAATGGCATAACACAAACCAGCAGCTACTTTGAACTTATTAAATAATTAAAATAGCTCCCGTAAATAAGCTATAAAATGAAAAAACAGTATCCCTTTTTAATTATAACATGCCTTGTTGCCTCTTGTGATAAAAAATGTGAGACCACTGACATTTGCGCTCTCCCACAAACTTTGGAGCGCTACAAAACAGGCAGCTGGTGGACCTATAGCAACCAAGATAACACCAAAACAGATAGCATCTATATCTCTCAACATACAGATGGATTCTACCAATTTGTAAATGGTTCAAATGATTGCATTAGACGAGAACAAAAATCGTTTAGACTTCATGCAAACCATTATAGTTCACTCAATGAATCTGAAACAAAAAACATGGAAGCAAGCTATACGGTTAGTGACCAATGTTCGAGAAGTCATCTGTATGTAAAACTACCTACCAGTAATGGTATTGATATAGAATATAATACCGATTTTGAAGAATACCGACTAGATCCGTCTTTAGAAATTACTGCTATGATTCTGGATTCCTTGATTCAACAAGGCAATGTCACTTATGAGGTTTTAGTAAGCAATCAAATCCATTCCCTTTCACCTCCTATTTCGCTCCTGATTTAGGACTAATCCGCTGGAAAACCCAACAAGACACTTTCTGTATTACCAACTTCAATTTTGAATAAAATGAAAATAATACCCAAGTCATATAGCCTCATATTCTTAAGCTTTTGGATGCTTACTGCTGCATGCTACGAATGTAGAAACTATGACAATTGCACTCCGTTGCCTGAAGTAATGGAGTCTTATTTTAAGGTTTTTAAAGAAGGAAATTGGTGGACATACAGTAACCAAGATCAATCTAAATCTGATTCTATTTACATTACCGATTTTTCCAAAAGAACAGTTAAAAAAAATGTCTTATGTTCCAAATATGAGCAAATTGTTTTCCAATTACATTCCAAGGTTTTAACGATTGAACCCGAAGTGCCTGTCACATACTCTAACGGATCTAAGTGCGATGAATCTTATATTATTGCGAAAGCAAGCCCAGCAACTTTAGGTGATGTAATATTCCTTGTTAACTATATCGACAATGTTCTTTCCGCTGAAATAATAGACTCAATTACGGTTCGGGGCAACACCTATAAAAACACCCTAAAATCAAGCAGCGTAAATGAAGCAGATACAATCACCACCTATTTCGCTCCTGAAATTGGTCTAATCCGTTGGGAAATCCAACAAGACACTTTTTCTATTACTAATTATCATATTGAATAAGATGAAAACACGTAATCTCATTTCAACTATTATCCTGAGTATTATAACGCAAGCATCCCAAGCTCAGTCATGGAAACAATCAAATGCCTGCCATAAAAATGTCTATGCACAGGCAATACCCAATCAAGACAAAATAATTGATGCTACGATAAAAATAATCATGGGTTCAGAATGCACAGGAGTACTTCTAAACCGCGATGTACATCAAAACGATTTGGGTGACTATATGCTTACAGCATGGCACTGCCTAAAAGGGGAAGATTTCAATTCGGAAGTTTCATTACTCTTCCATTACCAATCGCCAGATAGAAACACCAATTCAACTCCAGAAGATAATCACGGAGCAAGTAATACCATAGAAACTTCCAGACCTGGAATAGATAACTTATACCGCTTTGTTCACAAAACCAAACTACAACTGATTGAGAAAAAAGCCTATGGCGACTTGGCTTTGGTTAAAATACTCACACCCATACCAAAACAATGGAATGTAGCTTATGCAGGGTGGCTGCCAGCCCAACAAATACTGGGGGTTAGAGTAGGTCAAAGCTATAACATCCACCACCCAAAAGGAGATATCAAAAAAATAAACAACACGCAGGTATTGAAGTAAATGACTAGTGTTGTAGAAGTGGGTTGTCGTATTATTACCAAAATCATCGACTTTTTATTTGGTTGGATATGGGGCGTACAGTACTAACTGAAGTTATTTGCAACTATGTAGATATTCCCTGGATTTTGGTAAACTATTGGTGGTATGGTAACACAGAACCTGGATCTTCGGGATCCCCTTTGTTTAAAGATCCTTTGTTTACTGACAACTACAAGGTTATTGGTGCATTATCAGGTAGTATAAGCTCGTGTAACCAAAGTGGTAATGGTGGCCAATTAGGAACCACTTATGGGGATTTTAGAAATTTCTATCTACACTCTAAGGTTCGTAATGCACTGAATCCCAATCATAAAATATCATTAGACTATGGGGGGATTCCCTCTAGACGTATCACTTGTAAAAATAATTTAGAAAACATGGATGGTATTCTATGGGATTTTGGCGGGCATCAGCCACAAAATCAACTGACTTTAACCGCCCGCGATGGCATAAGCAATTCTGGTGATTTGAGAGTTGTTGCAGGTGCCGACTATATTTTTAATGCGGGAGACGATGTAAACTTTGACAGTGGCTTTCAAGTCGATTTAGGGGCGTCAGTGCAGATTAACTCAGGCAACAATCCTTGTCAATTAAATCAAGGAAATTATAGATTGTCTGCTCCTAATAGCGAAGCTGAGGTTATGGGAGGAATGCTCAATGAAATTACCTCGGTAACTTTACCTGATTATGTAGCTTTTGATATAGAAACATATCTAAATCCAGATAAGCAACTTGCCATAAAAAATGGTTTGAGCTTACAAGTTTATCCAAATCCTGTTCAACATATATTGAGTTACAAATTATCAGGAGCTGATTTGAGTCCTTCAACCGATGTTGTTATATTTAACAACTTTGGTCAGCAACTAATGAAAGAAAGGATTTTGTCTTTCGGATCATCTATCAATATTGAAAATCTCAGCCCTGGAATCTACTACATCAAGGTTATAAATAATACAAATACACTTACGACTTCATTTATAAAGCAATAAGGCATCTCGTATTTAACGCAACCATTTAAACTAAAAAAACCGAAGGAAACTTCGGTTTTTTTAGTTTTATTTCCCCATTACCAGCTTCCACTAGCCCCACCGCCTCCGAAACCGCCAAAACCACCAGAGCTTCCGCCACCTCGAAAGCCACCACCAGAAGAGAAGCCTCGAGAGCCTAATGCGCCAATCCAAAATGCATCTCCTGCATTCAGATCGCCTGAGCCCTTATTTTCACTGTCTTTTAATGATCAGGTAAATCATAAATAGTCCAACCCAAACCCAAGTGAACCACTTATTCTTCTTTTTCTTGCCTTGGAAATCCTCTGCTTTAAATTTACCCATAACCAATCCTTCAATAGCCTCCAATCCTTTACTGATACCTGCAAAATAGTTTCCTTGCTTAAACTCTGGCTTAACCACCGTTTCAATGATTCTTTTAGCTAAAGCATCTGGAACAAAATCTTCTAAACCATAACCAGTAGAAATATTCATCTTTCGATCATCAATCGCAATCAAAAAACTCACTCCATTGTCTTCTCCTGTTTTACCAATCCCCCATTGCTCTGCCAATCCGAAGTTGTATTGTGCAACATCATAACCTTGCAAAGAATTAATAATAACCACTGCCACTTCAACACCATTTTTCTGCCTAAAGGCAATCATAGTTCGCTCTAGCTCTGCTTTCTGACCTGCACTTAATACCTTTGCAAAATCGTTGACATGCCGCAGAGAGAACCCTGCAGTGGTTGCTGCTTACAATCGTTTTAAAGGCGCGAAATTTATCGATGCCAAAGGATTCGAAATCTATTCTGTTTCTTTTGATGGTTTGATGAGAAATGGTAAAGCTTTGCAACCTAATGCAAAAAAGGATTGGGTGGATGCCATTGAAAAAGACAAATTATCTTGGAAATACCAAGTATCTGAGTTGAAAGGGTGGCAATCTTCTGCGGGGAGAGCTTACCAGATTAACTCTATCCCTACCAACTTCTTACTAGACAAAGACGGAATCATTATTGCCAAAAATCTTAGAGGTGAGCAATTGACAAAGACTTTAGAAGCTTTGGCGAAGTAATCGCTGAGATTTTATATACCTAAAAAAGAGGGTAAGCGCTCTGCTTACCCTCTCTAGTTTTAGTAATAGAATTGCTTTATTCAACCACAAATTTCAATCGCTCTGTTACACCATTCTTGGTGATTTGGACACTATAAATGCCCGAGTTCCATTCGGCTACCTGAATGGTTGAAATATCATTTTGCAAAGTATTTTGGTACATCACACGTCCCGAAATATCTGCAATGTAGACAGTAGCATTTGCAACACCCGATAAGGTAATTTGATTGTTCGATGGGTTTGGGAAAAGTCGTATCGTTAACGCTTGACTTTGTGCCATTCGTGCTGCACGAACAACTTCAAAAGTGTAATCTTCTACCTCTCCATTACTAAATGTACCACAAGATGATGGAGCATTTCCAAATTTCATAGATACTCTCATTCGTTTTAAACCAGATGAAACCCCACTTGGAACAATAAAGTAGCCATTTACGTTTTCTTCACTTGTTCCTCCTGCATCAAAAACCAATTCTCCTGCATCAGAAAAATCACTATCATCATTAAAATCAATCCAAATACGCCAGTATTCTGGATACTCATTTTCTAAGGTCAGAAGTTCTCCGAGAACTGGAATGTCTTCCAGTAAAGGAAGTACAGAAGTAAAACCAGGGTTCATAGCAAAAGACACAGTATCACCGGGGCCTCCTTGTGAAGAAAGATTGGTGTAATCGGCATACCCACCATCATTACCGCTGTAATTATTTAAACTACCAATTATTACTTGTTCTATCCATTCATAAGCTGAATTCGCACCTTTAGAAGCACAATAATTAACATCATTTAGTGTCGTTTCTTCCTTAATTGTTGTGTAAGTGCTCGAAACCCCCGTACAATTAGTTGCTATCCTATATTCATAAACCGTAGTATCTTTCAAGCCAGAAAAAGTATACGAGGTAGCTGTTGCAGTATAACTAGCCCATGGAGTTAGTCCTTTTCCTCTTATATCTACTTTATAACTTTGCGCATATGTAGCCGCGGACCATGATACTGTAAAACCAGAAGTGCTAACACTAGAACTTAAAACACCTGTAGGGGCATTACATATTTGAACTGTTGTTGCTGTATGTATTGCTGAATACGCACTATTAGAACCTGTACATTTCGAGCGAACTCTATACTCATAAATAGCACCATCATCTAGCCCCGAAAAACTATAAGATGTATCGTTTGTATTATTAGTAGCCCAAGAGCCTGTCCCTTGTTCTCTCAATTGAACATCATAACTATTAGCACTTCCTACCGAAGTCCATGAAATATCAAAACTAGAGGTGGTATAATTTGAACTACTAATACCAGAAGGTGAGCTACAGGCGGAAGCTGCACTAGTGGTAACCGAACCTATATTGCCATACGAACTGTTAGAGCCACTACAATCTGTGCGCACGCGATATTCATAAGTCGTTGAGCTACTCAGACCTGTATAGGTCTTTGAGGTAGAACTGGTGTTATTTGTCGTCCAAGAACCCGTGCCTTGTACTCTAGTTTGAACATCATAAGTTGAAGCCCCACCAGCTGAAGACCAGCTTAAGGTAAAGCCATTTTCCCAAACAGCAGAGCTACTTAAACCAGTTGGAGCATTACACCCTGTAACCACAAACGATGATCGCGCTCCGCTTTGCCCAAACAAAGCCAACATTCGTGATTTTTGTCCATTCGAAAACATAAACATACAAGCATCGCTGGTATAGTCCATATAATTCATAAACATATCGTTAGATAGACATGAGCTTTGCGGATGACTTGGACAACCACTAGAAGACGTTAGTTGGGTTGGGGTGTCATTTACCTGATCATTACCACAAGGCTGATCTCCCCAAATGTGACGCAAGTTTAACCAATGTCCTACTTCATGTGTTGCTGTTCTACCTAAATTATAAGGAGCTGTTGCTTGCCCATTGGTTCCTGTATATTTATAATGACATACCACACCATCTGTAGCTGCAGGACCTCCAGGAAATTGTGCATAACCCAATAAAGCTGGCCCCAGATCGCAAACCCAGAAATTTAAGTAAGCATTAGAAGGCCATGCATTCTTACCCCCTCTGCTATTGTATTTTACATCATCGTTGGTTGCAAAGGTTCCCGTAGAAGTGTACGTCCGTGTTATCCCGGAATGTGCGTTCCCATTAGGGTCGGTATCCGCTAACACAAACTCGATTCCTACATCAGCCACCAAACTTGCAAATTGCGATGGGGTGTTTGTATAATCTGAGTTTTGCTTATTAAAATCATCTTGTAAGACTGTAATTTGACTGTTTATTTGTGATGCACTAATGTTTTCTGCACTAGTGTTATACACCACATGAAAAACGACAGGTATCGTAATAGTCGATTTTTGATTTGCCGCATTTGGATTTTCACGGAGGTATTGCTGAATGTAATCTTCTACAGCCTGCATGCGTTCGGTTATTTGCGGATCTTGATTTTCCAAACGCTCTAAATTCTCCATCGTGCTACAAGTTCTTTGTGCAGCCACCGCTCCTCCTAAACCTATAAGAGTTGCTAATAATAGTATTCTTATTCTCATGTCAATAATATTTAAATGAATTAGATACAAAACATAAATGTAACATAAACGATTGATATTCAGAGCACTTAAACTCATAAGCGCTACTTTTTTTTATAAGCGTAATTGTAGTTTGCCATAATCCCATGAGATATTCTGTCCGTTAAAACAGTTATTTTTAATCCAAATTATTTTATCCTTTGGATTAAAATATAGGTTCAATCAAATAACTGAGAATCTATTTTCTGAAGTAGACTTAAACGCTCCTTAATGAAAACGCCCGAAAATCTATTGATTTTCGGGCGCTTTCATTTAAACCATGCTTCTTTCTACTGCACCACAAATGGTTTTACAATTCTTGTTTCATCATCCATTATTTGGATAAAATATGTCCCTTTTGATAGTTGATTGATGCTTATAGTATGAATAAGTTCCTTGTTTGTATTTGGTACTGTTTCGGTTCTAATGGTTTGTCCTAGCATATCCAATACACGTATTTTTATACTTTCCGAACTACCGTATTTTACTACATAGTTAATTCTTAACAACCCTCCCTTTGAAATTGGATTTGGATAAAGTTTCATACGACTGTTATCGGTCGTCTCTTCTTCCAATCCTATACAGTTTTGTATTGTAAATGTTGAATCTCTTTCACAACCATTACCATCGGTAATGGTTACCATATAGTCTTCTAAGTGACTTAGATTACTAACATCTTGGGTTGTTGGCCCATGTTCCCACAAATAAGATACGGGAGGTATAATATTGTTTACCTCTAAATCTATAGCTCCGTTTGGCGCTGTGGCACTGCTATTACATATGTCCGTAATATTTATTCCAAAGGTATTCGGCTCAGCTATCTCTATACTGTCCTGTACCGAACAGCCATTCTGGTCTATCGTTGTTATATAATACTTTCCTGATCCTAGTCCTTCAAAGATGGTCTCTTGTTGGAAGGGCCCTGTGCCTAATTTATATTGCAAGTCGCCCACACCTCCGTTTGCTGAAATTCGGATGCTTGCATCTTCTAAACCATAACAACTAATGCCTTCTTCTAAGTA
>JBLHRE010000025.1:0-16900 GCA_047625765.1 Flavobacteriales bacterium | reverse complement strand
CGCTATAATTTTGCTGGATTAGATAGCAAAGACAAAGAATTGGGTGAAAGCGAATGGCTGCAAAACTCCATTATTAGCACAGATGGTAATTTTATCACCATCGATTCTAATCGAAATCAGTTTGTGATTTTTAATCCTGAGTTAAAGAAAATGTCCAGAATTTCGTTTGACAAAAACTGGGCTGTTCAAGATGGATTTATCTGCCAACCAACACTACAAATTTTGAATCAGGTGAAAGCCTTAAAATAATAAATATTGGGTCCTACTTTTCAACATACATTCGCGAATGGCCTTAGGCTTATCCATATAGAAACCAATGGACCAGTGGCGCATTGTGGAGTTCTAATCAATGCGGGTTCGCGTGACGAAAAACCTGGCGAAGAAGGCTTGGCTCATTTTATTGAGCATGTCATTTTTAAAGGCACAAAAAAACGGAAATCTTATCACATACTTAGTAGATTAGAAGACGTAGGGGGCGAATTAAATGCCTACACAGGAAAAGAAGAAACCTGTATCTACGCCTCTTTTTTAAGAGAAGATTACGCTAGAAGTATTGAATTGTTTGGTGATATTATTTTCAATTCTATATTTCCTGACAAGGAAGTGGCAAAGGAAAAAGATGTTGTAATAGACGAAATTCTCTCTTATAAAGATTCCCCGTCAGAACTCATTTTTGACGATTTCCAAGAATTAATATATGCCAATCATCCAATGGGTGCCAACATATTGGGAAGCAAGAAAAATGTAAAAGGCTTTACCCGAGCACAAATTCAAAATTTTATTCAAGAGCATTACATTCCCGAAAACATGGTCATCTCGAGCATAGGGAACATCAGTGGTAAAAAGCTAAGCGCTCTTATCGAAAAGCATTTTGGCGAAGCGCAATCCTCCATAAACATTTACCAACGAACACCACTTACGCCTTACCACGTTATTACGAAAGAAGTGGCTGCAAAAACCTACCAAACGCATTGCGTTATTGGTAATAGAGCCTACGCTGCAAACGACAAAAAAAGAAGTTCTTTGGTTCTGTTAAACAATTTATTGGGTGGCCCTGGAATGAATACCCGACTAAACTTAAACATTAGAGAGAAGTACGGATTTACATACACCATAGAATCCTTTTATACTTCCTATAGCGATACTGGAGAATTTGGGATTTACTTTGGAACAGACAAAGACACTGTTAAGAAATGCATGGAACTGACTTTAAAAGAGTTAGAAAAGTTACGAACAGCAGAGCTAGGACCAACGCAATTGGGCAAAGCAAAAAAACAGCTAATGGGACAAATTGCCATTGGCCAAGAAAGCAATTCCAATTACATGCTTAGTATGGGTAAAAGCATGCTATTTTTTAATAAAATAGACAGTTTAGAGCAGATTCAAACTAAGATCGATAAGATTGATGCTAAGGCATTAAGGGATATTGCCAATGAGATTTTTGCGCCAGAAACTTTAAGCACCCTAATTTATAAAGCCAAATAAGATGGAGTTTATTGGTGAAAACCTACAGCAATATATCGGACAACATTGCAGTGATGAATCGGATTTACTAAAACAGCTAAATCGTGAAACACAGGCAAAAATACTAAGGCCAAGAATGCTTTCAGGTCATGTGCAAGGCAGAGCTTTAAGTATGTTTAGTAAAATGATACAGCCCACAAATATTTTAGAGATTGGTACTTATACAGGTTATTCGGCACTCTGTTTATTAGAAGGTCTAAGCGAAAAAGGCGAACTGCATACCATTGACATTAACGAAGAACTAGAAGACTTCACCAACTCTTATTTCCAAAAACATCCAAAAGGAAAACAAATTAAATTCCATATTGGCGATGCAGCTACTATTATTACAAAGCTGAAACTACAATTCCAGTTGGTCTTTATAGATGCTGATAAAGAGAGCTACCAGAACTACTACGAAATGCTGGTTCCACTTCTACCAACAGGCGCTTATATTATATCTGACAATGTACTCTGGAGCGGGAAAGTACTCGATCCAATTAAGAAAGGAGATAGTGAAACTAAGGCTATTATTGACTTTAATAAGCATGTTCAGAATGACGACCGAGTAGAAAACCTTCTATTAGGCATAAGAGATGGCTTACTTATTGCCCGGATAAAGTAACTATCCAATTCATTTCTTTACCTTTATAGGATTAATTAAACCCATAAAGTTGAAAAAATCACTACTCTTTTTGCTTCTTTTTGTGGCAAGCTTCTTTAATGCGAAGTCTGCTCACTTAATTGGAGGAGAGTTATATTACGAATGTCTTGGTGATGACCTTTACAAAGTAGTGCTCATTTTATATAGAGACTGTAATAGTAATGGCGCCACTTTAGATGAAGGTGCTTACATGGGCTTGTTTCAGGATAATGGCAATACAATTAAACTTTTTGAAGCTCCACTAATTAGTAAAACCCAAATTCCTGCAACCATTTCAAACCCTTGTTTCGAGGCCCCAGAAGACCTTTGTATCGAAAGGGGGTATTACGAAGATTTTATAAATATTTCACCATCTAGCGAGGTTAGGCATTTAAGTTTTAGACGATGTTGTTGGTCGGATAATATTACAAACCTTATCGATAATGAGGGAGTAACCTTAACGGTCCAAATCCCCCCTACCAACATTGCTCCTTGTAATAATTCTGCTCGCTCCAAGATAGATCCACCTTCTGCAATATGTGTTGGCGAAGATATTTTTATTGACGCATCAGGTATCGATTTTGATGGAGATCAACTAGCATATGCACTATGTGCACCTTACGATGGAGCTGGCCCGGGAGACCCTAGGCCTAATGCTACAGCCCCCCCTTATTTTCCCGTAACTTTCGAAACAGGCTATTCTGGTGCATATCCTATTGATGCATCTCCCGCAATGAGCATTGACCCTGTAACTGGTCAGATTACAGGAAAAGCAACCACCCAGGGTGAATATGTATTAACGGTTTGTATTTCCGAATTTAGAGATGGTGTATTAATTAACACCAATTATAGAGCCTTCCGATTTAAGGTTATCCTCTGCGAATCTATAGTAAATAGTAATTTTAGTTATATTCAGAAATGCTTTGGCGAAATTGAGTTTGTAAACGAGATTAATGAAGATACGGTTAAAGGGTATAAATGGAATTTTGGAGACCCTTCTAGCGGATCTAACACTAGTTCACTTAGAAACCCCACACATAATTTCTCTAGCCCAGGAACTTACTTTGTAGAATTGGTGGGTATTGCAAAACCGCCTTGTGGAATTGACGATTCAATTACTAAGGTAGTTATTGCTTTAGATTCGTTAAGAGCCGATTTTAATATTCCAGATAGCGCCTGTTTCCTCAATAACAAATTCAATTTTGTTGGACAAAGCACTTACAGCTCTGGAGTTAACTACAATTGGACATTTGGACCAAACGCTAATAAACCTACAGCCGTAGGAAGAATTCAAAACAATGTTGTTTTTTCTAAACCAGGATGGCAAACTATAAAATTGCAAGCCACAAAAGGGGAGTGCTCAGAGTTTGTAGAGAAATCAATCTACCTATCACCACCAATACAAGCAGAAATTATTGGCGATTCTGTTCAATGTATTCTCAATAATGTTTTTGATTTCTCAGTGATTGGATCTTTTGGATCAAACGCTAAATTCAATTGGAGTTTTGGCCCCAATGGCTCTCCTTCATCTAGCAACATTAAATCGCCAAATTCAATTTCTTTTAACGCAATAGGAGTCTATACTATATTCGTAAATATTTCAGATTCTAGTTGTTCAAAAACTATTTCCAAGGACATTACAATTAACGATGAGCCAATTGCAAGCTTTGAAACAATCTTAGACACACAATGTCTTAAGAGTAATTCGTTTGACTTTACAAACACCAGCACCTATGGTTCTTCGGCTATTATGACCTGGAACTTTAATAATGCAACACCATCAACTTCAGGTGATATAAGCCCTACGGTATCGTTCAACGCTACTGGTTGGCATACTGTCAACTTAAACATTACTGATGGTGATTGTTCTTCAGAATATACCGACAGTATTTTTATTACGCCAACCCCACTAGTTTACTTTGACACTCCCAGCAATCAATGTTTGATTGGTAATACATTTGATTTTAATGGTATTGTAACCACTGGTAATGATGCCACATTATTATGGGATTTTGGTTTTGGTGCTACACCAGCCACTGCAAACACCTTAAATGTAACAGGAGTGGTATATAACATTTCCGGTTTCAAAACCATAAGTTTAAAAGTTTTGGAGCATGGCTGCGATACTACCTATAGCATTACAGAACAAATTGTTTTTGATACACCAGAGCCATTCTTCACAAGACCAGACACTTCTTGTTTATCTGCAAACTCTATACGTTTTGTGAATTCTGGAACATATAGTCCAAACGCTAATCATGTATGGAATTTCGGGCCAAATGCAAGTCCCAGCTCAAGTACATCAGAGAATCCTTCAGGAATTCAATTCGACAAAGAAGGCTGGCATAGTATTACAGTGCTAACTACAGATTTAGATTGTGACAGCACCTATATAGATTCTATTTTCATTGCCCCAGACCCGAAAGCCTATTTTGCCATTCCAGAAAAGCAATGTATTCTGGGAAATAGTTTCGATTTCAACTATTCCGGAAGTATTCATGGAACAGTAGATTCTGTTTTGTGGGATTTCGGAAATCTTGCAACACCAAGATATTCTTCACTTGATTTCCCTATTGGAATCTCATTCAACGACACGGGTTATATACCAGTAAGCTTTACGCTATATAGTTACGACTGTGCAATAACATATTCCGATCTTGTATACGTTCAGCCAGCTCCAGAGCCTTTCTTTGAAATCCCAGAAAAGCAATGTATCACCAATAATAATTTCGATTTATTCGCATTAGGTACATATACAAATCAAGCAAGTTTTTTGTGGGATTTTGGATTAACAAATACTCCAAGTTCATCCATCGATAAAAACCCTACCAACATACATTTCAACTCCACTGGTTCAAATCCCGTCTCATTAAGTATTACGGAATATGGATGTACTGTAACCTATACTTCTAATGTGTACACTTCAAATATTCCAACTCCCTTTTTCAATCCTTTAGACACACAAGCACTATCTGGGAATAATTACACCATTTATAATAATGGCACTTACGATACCAATGCAACCTTCTATTGGGATTTTGATACTAATTCAAACTTCGGAAGTTCAACACTAGAAAATATCCAAAACTTGAGCTACACTGATGTTGGCTGGTATGTAGTTACTTTAACTATTTCGGATAATGGTTGCGATAGCACCTATTTGGATTCTCTTTTTATTATTGTAGATCCTACTGCTAAATTCCCCCAACCAAGCCCACAATGCCAGTCTGATAACTCCTTTTCGTTCACAACTACGGGTAGTTCTTATTATCCTGGCGCAACTTTTTATTGGGATTTTGGCCCCTTTGCAACACCTACTAGTTCTACTTTACAGAACCCTACAGGCGTCTCCTTTCCTTCAATTGGGAACCATCCCGTTTCCCTTACCATTACGGATCACGGAAGTAGCAACACATTCGAAAGTTTTGTAACAACCCACCCTTCACCTACTGCATTTTTCACCCCACCTGCTATACAATGTGTAAAAACAGGCAGTTTTGATTTTTATGGAGAAGGCACTTACACCGATTCAGCCAAGTTTTTATGGGATTTTGGTTTCTTAGGAGCACCCAATACATCTACTGATTTGAATACAAAAGGCGTAGTATTTTTAGCTCCTGGCGCAAATATTATATCTTTCACCATTTCTCAATTGGGCTGTAACATCACCTATTCTGATACCGTATTTGTCAACCCAGAACCCCAGGCTAAATTTGAAATACCCGATAGCCAATGTGTTGATAACAATATATTTAACTTCATAAACCAAAGTTCGTATAGAGATGGAGCTAGCTTTTTATGGACATTTGCAAATGATGCCAACATAAATTCCAGCTCAGACTTTGAGCCAACTAACATCTCTTATGCTAGTCCAGGCTGGAAATCCGTAAGATTAGAAGTAAAAGATTTGGGTTGCACAGACGTTTTTACAGAGTTGATTCGTGTAACGGCTCCACCCGCACCAACTTTTGCTACCTTAAATGATACTTGTATAGATAACCATAGTATCGATTTCTTGGCAGCAGGTTCCTTTTCTAATAATGCCGAATTTTTATGGGATTTTGGACCAGACGCAAACATTACAAACAGTGTAATGCAAAACCCGGCTGGAATCGAATTTAATAGCTTAGGTGTCCACCAAATAACTTTAACGGTTTCAGATAATGGTTGTGCTAGAAGTTATTCAGACAACATTACATTAACACCCTCTCCAATTGCTATTGCCGATAGCACTTTGGAACAATGTGTAATTAATAACAACTACAGTTTTAATGGCTCCCAAAGTTCTTATGGTTCCAATGCTGAAATTTTATGGGATTTTGGGAATCTGGCATCAAGCCAATTTGGAAATAATATAATCGAAAATAATATTTCATTCAATACTGCCGACACCCATTTGGTTCATTTAATAATTGAAGAGAATGGATGTTTAGACACTTTCAAACTTCCAGTTAAGGTTACGCCAGATCCAGACCCAACTTTCACCAAACAAAATGGACAGTGTTTTGAGATAAATAAGTTTAATTTCACTTCTGAAAAACGTTATGGTGACGATGCTACTTTCTTTTGGAATTTTGGAGCCGATGCTGTCCCACCAAATGCAACAATTGAAGAACCTGGAAATGTTGTATTCATGAATTCAGGTTGGCACAATGTTACTCTCGAAGTTCAAGAAAATGGTTGTGCTAATACTTATTCAGATTCAATACATATCACATTACATCCCATTTGTTATTTAGATCCTCCAGCTACACAATGCTTAGGTAATAATTCTTTTGATTTTGCGCCATCGGCAAATAGCCGATATGGTAATGATGCTAACTTTGCATGGGATTTTGGCCCAGGAGCAAGCCCTCGAATTTCAATTTTAGAAAACCCAAGGGGTATTGAATTCAATGTTGCGCAAACACATACTATTACATTAACGATTGAAGAAAATGGATGTGATTCCACCAATACTACTAAGGTGATAATTAGCCCAACTCCTAGTGCTTATTTCCCACACGAAGATCCTCAATGTATCTCAAATAATCAGTTTCAATTTAAAGCCAACGGCCCATTTTCTGGAGATGCTTCTACATTGCTATGGACTTTCGGAAATCAATCTACCCCTTCATCCTCTAACATAGCTGTGCCTCCTCCGGTTTCATTTTTAGACAGTGGAGCGTATCCAATTTCGCTAAGAGTACAGGAATACACTTGCGACTTTACACATACAGACACAGTATATGTTTTTCCTCTTCCTAAGGTCGATTTTATTGCGAACAACCAAGGATGCTCTCCCTTAACCGTTGATTTCACCAATACAAGTGACTATTGGTTGCCTTTAGACTATTTTTGGGATTTTGGTAATGGAGCTACAGACACCTTAATGCATACTCAATACACATATCCCACCCCAGGTCAATATTTCGTAACACTGGTGGCTAAATCCGACAGTGGTTGTATTGGTGATTTCCTTAATAATCCATTATTTCAAATTGACGTTCACGATCAACCCATTGCAGACTTTAAGGTTAGCCCGGATACAACAGACTTGTTTGCAAATGAATTTACGGTTACTAATCTTTCTAACGATCAGCAAATCAACTATTACCTAAATGGTGTATTGATTGGATCTGTTCAAAATTTCGTTTTTGATGTTGCCGATTTTGGCTCCTATGAGCTTATGGCTATCTATGAAAATCAATTTGGATGTACTGATACAATGATCAAAATGTTGTGGGTTAATCCAGGCACATTTTACATTCCAAATACATTTACCCCAAATGGAGATGGATTAAATGAAGTTTTTAAACCTGTCGTTTCAAACCTTCTAGAATATGAATTGGTTATTTATGATAGGTGGGGTAAAGTGATTTTTGAATCAGATCAATTCAAAAATGGATGGGATGGGTTTTTCATTGGCACAAATAATCCTGTCCCTCAAGGAGTATACCCTTATCAACTCTATTACCAGTCTCCGGATAATATATCCAAAACACTTTATGGCTCAGTCAATTTAATAAGGTAAGTGTTTGAACACTTGTTTAATCGCACGAATTGCTTTTAACTTCAAAATCACCTATTTCCGAAATTACTTAAGCTATATTCGTTGATTATGTTTAAAACCTTTTCTATGATAAAAGTTTTACAGTTACCCCTTTTCATTTTACTGTATCTTATTGGATCAAGTTCCATCCAAGCCAATCATATTTTTGGTGGGCAGGTTACCTATTATCATGTTAGTGGTACCACTTACCATGTTGTGAAAACAATGTATACAACTTGCGCAACCAGCGATATAAATGGTCAGATAGAAGCATTTCCAAACAATGGAACTAACTCTGTCGCAAAAATTGCCCCAAAAACTTTTATAGGTACAGTAGACAACACGTATATCTACAACCCTTGTTTGCAACCACCACCCAGCCTTTGTCTGCAAAAAGAAATTTTTGAAACAAACATGAACCTACCAAATGGGACAGGAGGTTGGATGATTGTAACAGCTCACGGTAATAGAAGTGGTGCATTGGTTAACATAGATACTCCTAGCGCTAAAAATTTCATTATTTCTTGTACTGTTCCGGACCCTACAAACCCAAATGTGCTTACTCCTAATAGCTCACCTACCTTTGCGGATCCTCCTCCAAATTTATGTTTGAATGATTTTATTAAATATGATCACTCAGGGAATGATCCAGATGGGGACGCATTAAACTATTACCAATGCACCCCAAAAGGATTAACTGAGGCCGCGGGGCTTATCAACCCTCCCATTACACCTCCGCCTCATCCTAATGTCCTGTGGTCTGCAGGATATAGCGCAGCCTACCCAATTGATGCCAACCCTGGCTTTACTATTGACGCTAATACTGGAGCCCTATCAGGACAACCAACCAGCAATGGCATTTATGTTTGGTCCGTCTGTTATGAAGAAATACGCGGTGGAGTAGTCATCGCAGAAGGATCTAGGGATTATTCATTTAGAGTAATTAACTGCGGGCCTAGAAACCCAAGTATAAATCCGGTTGCGCAAACGGGTTTAGCTGATTCCTCAGGATATTGTGCCTCTAACCGAGTGGTTTCATTCGAAAACAACAGTGTAGATGCAGTTACCTATTTCTGGGATTTTGGAGACCCCGATACATTGGGTGATACTTCAACATTAAAAGAACCTGTTTATGAATATTTAAAAGATGGTACATACACCGTTTGGTTATATCTAAATAGAGGTTATGCTTGCTCAGACTCCGTTCCATTAACCTTTGAAATCTACTCCGAAATTGATGCCTTTTTCGCAGCTCCAGCAGCACAATGTTTAACTGACAATTCGTTCGAATTTGTAGCGAAAGGAATTATTCCAGAAGGCTCAACTATTGAATGGACGTTTCAAGATGCCTTACCCTCAACAGGTAATACTGATACTGTTAGGGATGTTGTTTTTCAATCAGAAGGATTTAAAACCATAACATTAAGAGTGACAAATGGCCCTTGTGAATCAACATTCTCGGAGGTAGTTCAAGTTTTAGGCTCACCTGATCCAATTTTTGATACTCCACAAGATACTTGTCTTGATGTTAACAATTACACATTCGAAGCAAAAGGGACTTACGGCCCAGGAACATCGTTTACTTGGGATTTTGGAACACCAGGAGATGTAAACAAACCAACAGCAAACTCACCTGCGGTAAGCAATGTCATCTACCAAACAACAGGTTGGAAGTATGTTTCATTAACAGCCTCAGAAAATGGATGTGTGTTTTCTTACACAGATTCCATGTACATAACGGAACCTCCAACAGCAGGGTTTGATGATCTTTCTGCCCCACAATGCCTAAATTTAAATTCTTATTTATTTTATCCAAACGTACCCGTTGACTCTAATTCAACGGTGACTTGGGACTTTGGTTTTAGCGCAAACCCATTGACTTCGGAAGAGGATACTGTTACCGTAACATATTCAACACCTGGCACATACTTCCCAACCTTAACGGTTTACAATCATGGATGTGCAGTTGTTTATCAAGATCAAATAGAAGTTGTCGATGCACCATTTGGCTTTGTTGCAGACAAATCAGCAATGTGTATTGATATCAATACCTATAATTTTCAAGGAACCGGTGTTTTCGGTGGAACATCAACTTTTCAGTGGACCTTCCCTAATGCAACTCCGAGCACTAGTACATCGCAAAATGTTAATAATGTTGTGTTTAATACCATTGGATTGCATACGGTACTATTTGAAGTAACAGAAAATAGTTGTACTGATATTTTCCCGATAGATATTGAAATTACTGCTGCCCCTACTCCTTCATTTCCAACACTAGCAGATCAATGTATTTCAAACGGTCCGTTTGACTTTATATACAATGGAGGAGCTGGCATTGCCGCAAATTACACTTGGGACTTAGACGATGGGGTGATCACTTCATCTTCTACTGCAAATGATAGCAATATAATTGGCGTAAACTTCCCAACACCAGGAACCAAAACTGTAAGTGTTACTGTCGAGGAAAATGGCTGTACAGAAAGTTATAGTCAAACATTCACACTTTCTCCCGCTCCTATCGCGTCTTTTGAGTCAAATATACCTCAATGTGTAAATGGCAATTCTTTTAACTTTTTAAACACCAGTAGTTATGGTGCTGGCGCCACGATTCTTTGGGATTTTGGAGCAGGATCGCCATCAACTACTTCGGATGTAAACCCCGCGAGGGTAACATTTGGCTCTCCAGGAAATTACCCAGTCAGCCTTAGTGTAACAGAATTCGGATGTATAGATATTTACACCGATACGATTTATGTTACCGAAATTCCACAACCGAATTTCAATCCCGGTCCTACGCAATGTGTAGATTCTAATCGTTTTGATTTCATCAACATTGGTACGTATGGATCTAAGGCCACTTTTACTTGGGATTTCGGTCCAAATGCAAACCCCGGGACCTCTATCCTGGAGAATCCGTCTGGAGTATCATTTAATGCTGTTGGCAATCAATTAGTAAGTATTACCGTAACCGAATACGGTTGTAGCAATACTTTTGCTGCAAATGTTACTATTAGCGCTGCTCCTGATCCTTTATTTGCAAACCCTTCAAATGGTTGTGTTAGTAACAATAACTACTTCTTTACTGCTGGAGGAACATTTGGTGGTGACGCAAATTTCAATTGGACTTTTGAGGGAGGGAGCCCAGTGAATTCTAATGTTGTCAACCCTTTTAGTGTGTCATTTGGCACTATCGGGTATCATGACATTACATTGTCAATAAATGAAAATGGATGTACGTACACCTATACCGATTCTGTATTAATTACTGCAACTCCAACATCAATCATTGACCCTGTTGCTGATCAATGTATTGATATTAATTCTTACGACTTCACAGCTAACAGTAGTTCATTTGGATCAGAGGCTACTTTTCTTTGGGATTTCGGACCTAACGAAGGCCCTAACTCGACCGACTTAGCTCCGCCAACTGTAAATTTCACTGCAATAGGAACACAAACTGTGAAATTTACGATTAGTGAAAATGGATGTGACATCATTGATAGTATTCAATTTAATGTGACCGCTGTTCCACAAGTTAGCTTTACATATACTGGAGGTCAACAACAGTGTATTGCTTCACATGCCGTGAATTTTTCATCTACGGGCACCTATGGACCCAATGCAAACTTAACTTGGTCTTTTGGACCAAATACGGATAGAGCTACTGATACCAATCCAAATGTATTTGGTGTACAATTTAACACCATAGGCTGGCAATATATAACCTTAAGCATTGAAGAAAATGGATGTACAGAAGCCTATATTGATTCCGTAGAGATTACACCTAGTCCTACGCCTGCAGTAGTGGCACCTGCTGCTCAATGCATAACTGATAATAGTTTCGACTTTTTCGCTGGCGGCACCTATGGATCTAATGCAACTGTCTTTTGGAGTTTCACTGATGGTGCTCCGGCCAGTTCAGCTTTGGAAAATCCAACAGGTATAGTTTTTAATTCGGAAGGAACAAAAAATGTGCAATTTACGGTTTCGGAATATGGTTGTGTAGTGGATTATAATTTCACCGTAGATGTTACCCCTACCCCAGACGCTACGTTTACCGTGAATAATTCTGCGCAATGTGTAAACAACAATAGCTTTAACTTTATTATTACCAACGGAAGTAATTTTAGTTCGGCAGCTCAGTTTACATGGGGTTTTGGTGCAAATTCAACTCCCACAAGTTCTACCTTAAAAAACCCTACGGGAATCACTTATAACGATAGTGGCACCTATTCGGTTGATTTAACGATCAGCGAAAATGGTTGTATCCACAATTACACATTACAAGTAACAGTATATCCTGAGCCAATTCCAGATTTCACTTCAGACACTACAGGATGCTCACCATTTTTGGTAAACTTTAATGACGCCTCTTATGCTTGGATTCCATTGACCTACGCATGGGACTTTGGGGATGGTAATTTTGGAACAGGTGCAAACCCAACCCATACATACAACACCTCTGGAGCTTACTCTGTCACATTAAGTGTTACCGATAATGTTGGTTGTCCAGGCACCTATTCTATTGTTAAAACCGATCAGATCGAAGTCTACTTTTCGCCCGTGGCTGAATTTGATGCAAACCCTAGAGAGGTCTCTATTTTTGATGGGTGGATAGCATTCTTTAACACCGGAGACAGTATCGATATTCTAAATACTTATTTCGATTTTGATGATGGCTCAACACCCTCAAACAGGGTAGATACCTCTCATAAATATCTAAATCCAGGTTATTATTATCCTATCTTAATTCAAGAGAATATTAATGGATGTAAGGACACTTTTGATTTAGAAATTTATATCAGACCAGAGTTCAAGTTTTATGCTCCGAATGCCTTTACCCCTGATAACGATAATATCAACGACTCTTATACTCAAAAATGTATTGGACTAAGTACTTATAAGCTTCATATTTATAACCGATGGGGCGAAGAAGTCTATTATACTGAAAATATTATTTTAGGGTGGGACGGTACAGATTTAAGAACCGGTATTCCGGCAAAACAAGATACATACATCTACTTAACAGAAATAGTTGATGTATTTGGCGAAGCTCATCGATATAAAGGGCAAGTTTCTTTGATAAAATAACACTCAATAATTCTCAGAAAAGAGGCTGTCTAAATTCCTTTTAGACAGCCTCTTTTCTGAGAAAATATTCAAAATGTTATAAAACTTCTAGTAATTAGCATTATAAAATACAATTATTATCTTTATACAATAATAAATATTTTACAATTAATTTTTTCAATTACACCTTTAAAGCTATGAATCCCACATTCAGAAAGTTTCTGTTGTGCTTAGCACTCGTTCTATCTTCCATTTACAGTAATGCATCTCATATTGTAGGAGGTGAAATTTACTACACACACACAGCTGGAAATACTTACAAAATTACACTTATCGTTTATCAAGATTGCGCGAGTAGTGCAAATGTTTCTAGCCCTGCTATAATAGCATACCCGCTAGATGGAAGCGCAACTACAACTGCAACTGGCTCCACTATTTTTGATGGAAATGTAAGTACAGTCTACGTCCCAAACCCTTGCTTACAACCACCAGCATCCGTTTGTCTAAGGAAAAAAATATTTGAAACAAACATGAACCTTCCTATAGGCAAAGGAGGATATGATGTCGCTTTTGAAGATTTTGCCAGAAGCGCAAATATTGACAATCTAAATTTACCAGACCAATGGAGTTCTATTTACTACTGTGTAGTACCTGATGTTACTCCCAGAAATAATTGCCCATACTTTCCAAACGATCCACCACCAAACCTGTGTTTAAATGACACGTTTAGGTACGATCATTCGGTAGTCGATTTTGATGGAGATAGTATTGTTTATAAATGGTGTAACCCAAAAGGTAATATTGGAGCTAGCGCTGGCGGAGGAACTCCTTACCCTAATGTTCCTTGGTGTTGTGGGTATGGAACAAACAATCCGGTTGCCTCGGCTCCTCCATTCACTATTGACCCAGCTACAGGTCTAATGGAAGGTCTTCCAAATGTGAATGGTAATTTCGTGTATTCAGTATGTTACGAAGAATATAGAAATGGGGTTAAAATAAACGAAGGAGCAAGAGATTACATGTTCCGTGTAACTAGTTGTAGCCCAAGGGTACCAGTAGTAGGTTCGGTAGCACAAGGTGGTGCATCATCTTTAGGATTTTGTTCAGACATGCAAGTTAGTTTTGTCAATACCAGCTCTAACGCAGAACATTATTATTGGGACTTTGGAGACACATTAATAACAACAGACACTTCGACACAAAAAGAACCCACCTACACTTATAACCAGGCAGGAGATTATGAAATTATGTTAATCGCAAATCCTGGTACAGATTGTAGTGATACAACCTATTTGAATTATGAGGTTTATCCAGAAATAGATGTCTTTTTTATCCCCCCTTCCCCTGTTTGTTTTTATGGTGGTGAATTTGATTTTGAACTCTTAGGTAAATTTGACTCCTTAAATGATGATTTTCTTTGGGATTTTGGAACCGTTGGTGTAAACCAATATAGCAATGAAGTTAACCCCAGTAATGTAATGTTCTCGGAACCAGGGTTTCATGTAGTTACCGTAACGGTTACCAGCCCATCTTGTAATTCTACTTATTCGGAAATTGTAGAGGTTTTAGATTCCCCTGACCCATTCTTTGAACAACCAGAAGATCAATGTATAAATAACAATAACTATACTTTTATTGCAAAAGGGGATTATGGTCAAGGAGCAGACATATTGTGGGTTTTAGGTGATGATGCTAGTCGTGATTCATTATCCTCTCCAACCGCAGCAAACATCGTATATGCCGATACAGGTATGCATATTGTTAGTTTGTTTATTTCTGAAAACGGCTGTACAATTGAGTACAGAGATACATTCTATATTGTTTTACCTCCGGTAGCTTCGTTCCCAGATCTATCTGCAAAGCAATGTTTAAACATTAATTCTTATGATTTTTGGCCTGACGGACAATACAGTAGCACCGCAACTTTCCAATGGAATTTCGGGAATTTAGCCAGCCCTACAACTGCTACAACAGATACTGTTTTAGGCGTTACATTTTACTCCCCCGGAATTTATACTATCACTCTTAGCATTAATGATGGTGGATGTACTAGTATTTATCAAGGAAATGTTGAAATTGTCGATGCACCTCAAGCTTTTGCCTACGATCAAGATCCTCAATGTATTTTAGGAAACTCTTTCGATTTCAAAGGATCAGGGCTATTTGGTTCAAGTGCAGACTTCTTGTGGGTATTTGGCCCAAATGCTAATAAAGATTCTACCACTAGTCAAAATGAGAATGGTGTTAGCTTTGACACAACGGGCATACATAGAGTATATTTTACTATTACAGAAAATGGTTGCCCAGACACTTATTTCTTAGCCGTAGAGGTTACACCAGAGCCTGTCGCTGATTTCACTTTCATTGCAGACCAGTGTATTTCTAACGGACCCTTTGACTTTATGTTCACAGGCTTTGGAGGGCAATATGCAACCTATCAATGGCAACTTCCTACAGATGCTACTATTTTATCTGACTCTACAATTAACAGCGTTAGCATTCCTAAAGTTTCATTTTCTAACTCAGGTCCGCACACTGTTTCTTTAACTGTCTCAGAAAACGGTTGTACAGACACCTACAACCAGCTGTTTAATTTAACACCAGCTCCAGTTGCAAGTTTCCAACCTCAAACTCCACAATGTTTGGATGTAAATTCTTTTGACTTTATTAATACTGGATCTTTTGGCATTGGAGCTATTATCTCTTGGGATTTCACGAACCAAGGAAATCCAAGTACCAGTTCTGATAGTAACCCTACAGAAATAAAATTTTTAAGCGATGGTCCCCATTTGATCACCCTTAGCATCACAGAGTTTGGATGTACTGATATATATACCGACACGATTATTGTAACACCAACGCCCAACCCTACGTTTACTGCTAGAGATCCACAGTGTGTCGATATTAACTCCTTTAATTTTAACTGCTTGGGTAACTTTACCGATGCAGCCACCTTTACCTGGGATTTCGGCATTGCAGCTACCCCAAGTTCTTCTTTATTAAGAAATCAAGATAGAGTTTCATTTAACGCTCCTGGCACTTACCGTGTGACCATACAAGTTGATGAGTATGGTTGTTCTATTACTTATTCGGACTTTGTTACAGTAACTGCTAAACCTGCTCCATTTTTCGATCATCCTTCTACTCTATGCGTTGGATCGAACTGGTATAGATTTCTCACAAAAGGATCGTACGGAGTAGATGCAACTTTTGAATGGAATTTTGGAACTAATACAAACCAAGGGACTGGAATTGTTGCTACTAAAGATGTAAGTGGAGTTTCTTTTAATACCGTTGGAGTACATTACATAGATTTACAAATCTCTGAAAACGGATGTGTAGAAACCTATACAGATTCTGTTATCATCACACCTTCGCCAGTTCCATTTATCAATCCAGAAAATGACCAATGTGTAAACATTAATAGTTTTGACTTTGATTTAACAGGTAGTTCTTATGGAACCTCTGCGATGTTTTATTGGGATTTCGGGCCTAATGGAAGTCCTCGATACGACTCAAATATGACGCCTTCTACTATTGTTTTTAATACTGTTGGAGTACAAACTGTTACACTTACTATTGAAGAAAATGGTTGTTCTATTGTAAAAACCATTACGGTAAATGTAACAGCTCCTCCTGGCGCTAGCTTTACT